>CACXNH010000082.1 GCA_902768955.1 uncultured Bacteroidia bacterium
GACGCCCTCTGGACCGATCTTCACAAGTGCTATGAGGAAGCGTACATGACGGAGATCGGCCTCGTGTACGGCGAGATCGGGGAGGCCATCCGCAAGACGGCCGTGTGGGCCCGGCGAAAGAGAAAGCGCACACCGCTGACCGGCATGCCTTCCAGCAGCTACATCGTCCGTGAGCCGCTGGGCTGCACCCTCATCATGAGCCCCTGGAACTATCCCGTGCAGCTGTTGCTGAACCCGCTGGTCGGTGCCATTTCGGCGGGCTGCACCGCCATCCTGAAACCCTCTCCCTACGTGCCGCATGTTTCTGCAGCCCTGGAGGGGATGATCGCAGATACCTTCCCGGAGGATTATGTGGCCCTGGTCCAGGGCAACCGCGTCGTGAACGGGGAACTGTTCAAGCATCGCTATGACCTGGTTTTCCTGACGGGCAGTCCGTCCCTGGGCCGCATCGCCATGGAGGCCCAGGCCAGGTACCTGACGCCCATGGTGCTGGAACTCGGCGGCAAGAGTCCCTGCATCGTGGACAGGGACGCCGACCTGACGCTGGCCGCCCGGCGCATCGCCTGGGGCAAATGCCTCAATTCCGGCCAGACCTGCATCGCTCCGGATTACCTTTTCCTCCATGAGGACATCAAGGAAGCGTTCATCGCGTCCTTCCAGCGGGAGCTTGCCGGCCTGTATCCCGACGGGACGGAGCAATCCGACAAGTTTGTGCACATCGTGAAGGAATCGGCCTTCGACCGCCTTGTGGGCTATCTTTCCGACGGAAAGATCGTTTCGGGCGGCCATTATGACAGGAGCCGGCTCTGGATGGAACCGACCCTGCTGGAGGACGTTTCCCCGGATGCCCCCGTCCTGCAGGAAGAGATCTTCGGCCCCATCTTCCCCATCCTGACCTTCCGGGACCGGAAGGAGGTGGCGGCGTTCGTGAACGGCCGTGAAAAGCCCCTCGCTTTCTATTATTTCGGAAAGGAGGCGGATGCCTGGGACCTCATCGGGCAGACCACCTCCGGCGGCGCCTGCATCAACGACACCATCATGCACATCGCCAACAGCCACATCCCGTTCGGCGGCGTGGGCAATTCCGGGATGGG
The DNA here is from genome assembly GCA_902768955.1 of uncultured Bacteroidia bacterium. Taxonomy (GTDB): domain Bacteria; phylum Bacteroidota; class Bacteroidia; order Bacteroidales; family UBA932; genus Cryptobacteroides. The sequence continues at coordinate 1,095 of CACXNH010000082.1, forward strand.
CAGCTACCACTCCGAGCGCAGTTTCCTCGCCTTTACCCATGAGCGGGCCGTCCTGAAGACCCCGACCTGGATCGACCTGAAGTTCCGCTACATGCCTTACCGGCTGTTCGGCCTGGTGAAGAAGATGCTGGACGTCAGCGCGTAATTATCTTTTCCCGATTATTAATCCTTTCTTTCGCAATACATGAAATGCCCATTTGACATGAAACGGATCTTCTTCTTGACAGCAGCCCTCGCACTGCTTGCCTCCGGCTGCAAAAAGCCGATGCCCGGCATTCCCGTGACCGACATCAGCGTCAGTCCGACAGAAGCTACGATGAAAGAGGGAGGTGACCCCATTCACCTGAACAGGACCGTCACCTGGCAAAGCAGCGACACAAAGGTGGCGACCGTGGCCGACGGCACCGTAACGGCCGTATCCGAAGGTTCCGCCACCATTACCGCCAGCGCAGGAGGCAAGACGGCAACCTGCCGCATCACCGTCCTGGCCGGGTTCAAGGCCGTGGATATGGGACTCTCCGTGCAATGGGCGAATATGGACCTGGGCGCCGCTGAAGCGGGAGACTACGGTCGTTACTACGCCTGGGGAGAAGTGGAGGCCGACAGGGGCTCCTACGATCAGGACACGTACAAATGGGGTGACTATTCGAGCCTTTCAAAGTATCTTCCCTTTACCTATAATGGAAGGCAGGATGAAAAGGCGCTGCTCGACGAAGAGGATGATGCAGCCCATGCGGAGCTGGGCGGGGAATGGAGGATGCCCACTTCGGAAGAAGTGAGTGAATTGTTCGCCACCCTGGAAGACGGGAACTACAGTTGGAGCGTGACCGAGATAAACGGGCACGTCTGCCGGAAAATAACTTATCTGGTGAATGGCAACAGCATCCTTTTGCCTTTTTCAGGTTATAAATTCAGGAACGCTGCGCCGGAAGCAGGTTCCAGACACGTCAGCTGGGCGGCCGACTGCGTCGCGTCATCGCCCTATATGTCGTACGTGATGAATTCCTTCCAGTCTGCGACCAGGGCCGGAGACCTGAAAGAAGGAGCGTCAAGCCAATTCCGTTGGTACGCCTGCACAATCCGCCCGGTAAAGGGTGCTCGCAGGATTCCGTTGTCCTCCCTGACCATCGAAAGCACGGACGTCGCCGTTGCTGAGAATGCGACATTTACCCCCAAGGTCAGCATCTGGCCGGACAATGCCGCCGACAAGACGCTGAAATGGGAGAGTGGCGACCCGGAGGTGGCGTCTGTCGATGCGAACGGAACCGTCACTGCGCACAAGAGCGGTTATACCACGATCCAGTGCCGTCACGGCGCACTTTGGTCTTCATTCAACCTGGAGGTCGCCCCGTTCGGATACGGCATTTATGTCAAGAATGAACTGGGGTGGGACAAGATTTGGCTGGTTGCCAGGATCATCGACCATTCTCCCTTCACCGGAACGCCCGGGCTGGAGCCCGCCGGCGAACGCGACGGTTATCTCTTCTTCCCTTTGGACGTATCGCTGATGGACCAGGAATTACGGTACAAGTTCATCAATGACAAAGGCGGCAGCACGAGCGAGTTCCGCAAGGCAAATTATTCCAAACAAGTCATTTATCAGACGCTGTCGAAATAAGGTGCCCGGTGCCCCGGACGTGACACGCCAGAAAGCAGAAAAGACAGCCGACCGGCTGTCTTTTTTGTGCGGGTGGAGGGACTCGAACCCTCACGGCTTGCGCCACCAGATCCTAAGTCTGGCTTGTCTACCATTCCAACACACCCGCGTGTGAGGGGGCAAAGGTACGGAGTTTTCTTCAATCCGTCAAGGCTTCCGGAAGGCGGGGCAGGCCCAGCCCTCGCGGGAAGAGGACCCGGCGGGAACAAGCCCGGCGGCTATGGCGGCGGCAGTGACCGCAGGGGCATCGGCCTCAAAGAAACCGCTCAGAAGAAGATGCCCTCCACGTTTAAGAGACCGTGCATACGTCGGCATATCCTCAATCACGATGTTGCGGTGGATATTGGCAAGGAGGATGTCGTAGGTGCCCATCTGAAGAAGCGATGCATCCCCGCAGGCTGTCTCTACGCGGGTCCCCACCTTGTTCCACCTGCAGTTGCCCCAGGCGGAGCGTGCGGCCACAAGGTCTATGTCCACGGCAAACACCTTTCGGGCGCCCATCTTGGCGGCAAGAATCCCCAGGATTGCAGTGCCGCAGCCCATATCGCATACATAGGACGCGCGTACGGGAAGCCCCAGAAGCCGGGACATCATCATATAGGTGGTGTGGTGGTAACCGGTCCCGAAAGCCATCTTGGGGTCTATCCAAATGTTGTAGCGGGTACGCGGCACATCAGTATTGAACGGGGCCTTCACCGTAACAACGCCGTCAACAACAATGGGCTGGAAGGAAGCCTCCCAGGAGGCGTTCCAGTTCTGACCCTGCACCAGAGCCGTGGAGAAAGTGGCGGAAGGGAAACCGCTCAGCACGGCCTTTACCTCTGAAGCCCTGTAAGAATCCTTCTGGATATAGCACTTCAAGAAGGGCTCTTCCGTCACAAAGGAATCAAAAGGCAGTTCAGACAGCTCTGCCATAATGATCTCAGCCGTTTCCTCGGAGAAAGGACACAGCTTTACGCTTACTTCCAGATACTGTTCACTGTTCATTTTCCGATGAGAGTTCTTTTTCAAGTCTGAGGATTTCCTGCTTAATGGCCTCACGGCGTGAATTCACGTTTCCAAGGATGCCTTCCTGGAAGCCGGCCATGCCCTTTGCCGTCCCCTCAATGTCTTCCACGGCCACTTCTTCCCGTTCACCACCGGTTTTATTAATATCCTGCTGCCTCAGGTACTCTGCCGCACGGTTCTCTGCCAGAGCCTTCTCTACTCCAAGCTCAAAGATATTGTGGATGGCGGCTACAAGGGAGTACTGCACAGTATCCATCTGCTTTGTGAAAACCGGAACGTGGGCATTGACGTACTTTGCCTTGCCCAGGCCGTACTTTATATGGTCAAAGTCTTTACCCCAGGCATTGAGGCCGAATTTTATGAGCAGCGGAGATTTTATCACGGATATATGGTAATCCAGCCACTCGTTGACCAGCTGCACGCCGCTTGCGGCCACTCTGTAGCGGTCTACGTCCAGCACAAACGGGAATATGTCTATCCTATTATTCCTCATCATGCCCGTCACGGACATATTGTCTATATGGGCCTTTTTCTTGTCCCGGAACATCAGGAGCTTTGCAATCTTGGTGAAGTCCTTGCTGTCCTTGAGGTTCAGGTCATTGCCTGAAATCTTCAGGATGCCGTCTACGGAAGGAATCACAAGGTTCATGTTGGTGTCTATCTGGCTTGTGGCGGCAAGCTCGCAGTCAAGGTCTCCGTCAAAGCTTGTTAGCATGGGCATGAGGGTATCCACGGCAGGGAACAGCGTTATGACCTTCTCTGCGGTTATATTAACCAGGTTAAGGTCAAATCCGGCCGATATGTCCTTCTTGTTACGCGTGGAGTAGAATCCCTCAAAATAGAGGTCTCCCATATTTGACGCCGCAATGGCGTTTGTCACCTGCAGCGTACGGTCACGCATTGCTACATCTGCCGCGGCCCAGTTGATAAGTAGGCTGTCATACTTTATGCCGGTGGCTACTAGGGAGAAGTCCACATCCAGGTTGGACGGAATCACGATGAGTTTTCCGCCGGTGCTGTCGGGGAGTTCAGCGCTGTCTGCGGCCGCCTCTATGGCATAGTCAGACGCATCTGAGAGCCTTTCCTCCGGCGTATAGGTTGTATAATACGCATAAGCACGCATGAGCTCATTGGCGTCAAGGTAGTTGGAGGAAACATCGGCCTTAAGTCTGAGTTTACTCTTGCCGCGGCCGATGAGCGCCCTCCTCAGCCCCGTGAGGTTTGCGTTTGCCGACAAATCCGACACCCCCGCATTGATGGTAATGTTCTGAAGGTCCAGGGTGTCGTTGTCAAAGGAGCCCTTCACGGCCGATATCCCCGTTTTAAGAGGGAACGCCGGGGTAATCACGCGGCCGCTGGAAAGATCCAGGTTTCCTTCAATGTCCCAATCTCTCACATAGCCCTGCAGGGCCTTTGAGAGGCTTATCTTGATGTCGTTGGAGGCGAAGTCGTCCTTTGGCATACGGCTCATGCGGTCCAGCCTGGCCTTCCGGAAAAGAGAATCACGCGGAACTCCCGGATACACCCTTTGAAGGGAATCCAGGATGTGATTCCTCCTGGCCTGAGAGGTCCTTCTTGACTGATGCCTGGAAGCGCTTATGTCAAATTTTACCCCCCTTAAGGCATAAAGGTCAGGGCCGCGTCTGAGTCTCAGGCGGTCTGAAGAGGATGTGAGCCTGAGCCTGGGAGAAGGCTGTGAGGCCGATGCCGGAGTAATCCTGAATGATTCGGTATTATCCCTTAGGGAGATGTTCATGCCTTCCTTGTCACGAAGTTTCAGGCTTCCCAGTTTCAGAAGGCCCATAAGAGGGGTGAGTTCCTTGCCTTTTTTCAGGATATCGGCCGAATTCTGCATGAGAACAAGCACGTTACCGCCCTTCACATTCAGATTGCCGTATTGTGCCTGGAGGGTATCTGTCTTGAGTTTAAGAGCAAGCACGCGGGCTCCCTGGCGGATGTTGCGGTCTATCTTGTTGGCCCTTGTGGCAAGCTCCACCTCCAGCGCCGGGATAAGTGCCTCAATGCTGTCCGGGACATCCTGGATGGAGAGGTCACGGGCGTCAAGGTTGCAAAGGATATCGGCCCCGCCTATTTTTGCCATATTGAGCTGGGACTTGAGGACCTTGCCGTGAAGCTTTGCGTCTATGGCGCCGGTGCCGGAGATTCCTCGCTCCTGCGTAAATGCCCTTGTGAGGGAGTCCACGCGAGCCCTTGCCGTGCCGTCAAACACAATCAGGGGGTCCTGGCCAAGGGCGTCCTTCACCCCGCCGTTGAGGTTTATCTTGGTGCCAAGGACATCTACAAAGAGTTTCCGGATATCCGCGTCCACGGCCCTGAGGTCATCCGTAGTGACAGTGGCATCCAGCGCAACGCGGCCCTGGCGGCTTAATCCGTCGTAATCCAGAAGGGCCTGGGGAATCAGGAGCTTTGCCTCCACGGCCGGCATCCTGCCGCCGCCGTAAACACCGTCTATGTTGGCATCAAGGGACAGCCTTGCATCTGTCTTAATCTTTTGGAGCGCCGGGATATTGTTCTGGTATTCTTCAATAAGTTTTCCAAGCGGACAGTCTTTAATGTGGGCTTCAAGGTCCAGGTTATACGCTCCCTTCCCGGCCGTGACGCTGCCTTTTCCGTCCAGATGAAGGGCGCTTGCATCAAGTCCCAGGCGGTTGAGGACAAGCTGGAGGGAATCGTCCTGTCTCTGGGGAAAATCACCGTCCAGAGACACGCCAAGCGGCACTTTGAGCCTCCCCAGCTTGCCGGTTGCCAGCCACGCCTGGGCCTTAGCATCCAGTTCCAGGTGGCGTTCCTTCCCCTTGGCGCGGAGAGACTGGAGGGCAACAGCCACGGTATCTCCCGGCAGCCTTCCTGAAACAAACAGGGAATCCACCTCCAGGGCCGATTCCAGTTTTTCAATGCTACGCGTGTCAAAGTGCCCGTCAAGGCTGAGCCGCCTCATTGTGAACATCCCGTGAATGGTATCACGAGGGTTTGTGAACACTATGAATGGGCGGTCGCTCATGTGCACTTTATTCACCTGGATCCTTGGCGCCGGCTTTTTGGTGGTATCCTTCTTTGGGCCGCCTATGGGCAGTATATCCCAGTTTGCGGCCGATGAATCATAGTAGTGAGCGAAGATGCGTGGATGAGTGAGTTCCGCATTCCGGATGTGGAAGCCGTCTCCGCGGATAATCCCCATGTAGTTGAGGGACACGCTGAGGTGCCGGAACGATGCCAGGGTATCAACATCTTCCCCACGGCCGGCCTTGAGGAGACTGAACCGCCTCCCGCTGTCCGGGTAGATGGAGTCCCATTGGGCATATCTGTCATGAGGGTAGGTGAGGGAGAAGTCATCGGCCTCAAGATTTAGGAAGGGGAAACTCTTTATTACGTGGGCCTTGATGTTCCCGAAGGAAACTTCTCCCTCAACATAATCTGCGGCAAACTTATTCACAAGTTTTGTCAGGACCGCCGGCCTCAGGATAATCTGAAGCGCCACAAGGACCGCCACAAGCAGTCCCGCCACCGCTATCAGAACATTCCGTATGACCTTCCCCGGTTTCATCCATACAAATCTAAAGAAAATTTGCAGAAAAAACCACAAATTCTTAATTTTGTGAGATTTTTGGAAATAACGATTAACTAAACATACCAGATTTTTTTTATGGCAACAACTGCTGACCTTAAAAACGGAATGTACCTGATGTTCAACGGCAAACCCTGCGTTGTAGTGTACTTCCAGCACGTGAAACCCGGTAAGGGCCCCGCATTCGTAAAGACCAAACTCCGTAACCTTGAGAACGGCCGCATCCTTGAAAACACTTTCACTGCAGGCGTAAAGCTTGACACCATCTCCGTGGAGCGCCGCCCCTACCAGTTCCTCTACGATGACGGAGAGGCCTTCAACTTCATGCATGAGGAAACCTATGAGCAGATTACCCTCCCTCATGACGTTGTAGAGAACGCAGACCTCATGAAGGAAGGACAGCGCGTGGAAATGATGTATATGACAGAGCCTGAGGAGCGTTGCCTCACCTGCGAACTCCCCACTTACGTAACCCTGGAGGTTACCTACAGTGAGCCCGCCGTGAAGGGTAACACCGCCTCCACCAGCGCCCTCAAGGAAGTCACCCTTGAGACCGGTGCCAAGATCATGGTTCCCCTGTTCATCGAAACCGGTGAAATCATTACCGTGAACACCACGGACCGCAGCTACGGCCAGAGGGTGAAATAATCCCCGTGGAGATAAGTGCTTGATAATGAGCACAAAACGCAATTAAGGGTGCACGAAAAAGTGCACCCTTAATTGCATAAAGCGCTATAAGTCAATCATTTACCTCCACGGGCTCACATTACATAATCCTGTACGTCTTGTGCGCTGACCGGATTCCCGCCAAGGATAAGGAGGCGCTCCACCACATTCCTCAGTTCACGGATATTTCCCGGCCAGGGACGCTCCTTGAGCATCTTGATGGCGTCGGGCTGGTATTCGCGTACGGGTTTTCCGCTCTCTGCGCAGATCTGCTCCGTGAAATGCTTCACAAGGAGGGGGATATCGTCTTTTCGCTGGTCCAGGGCAGGGACCTTGAGCACAATCACGCTGAGCCTGTGATAGAGGTCCTCACGGAAATTACCGGCTGCAATCTCTTCACGAAGGTTTTTATTGGTGGCGGCAATCACGCGTACATCCACCGTGATTTCCTTGTCTCCGCCGACAGGGGTGAGTTTACGCTCCTGCAGCACGCGGAGAACCTTCGCCTGGGCGGCAAGGGACATATCTCCAATCTCGTCCAGGAAGATGGTGCCGCCATCGGCCTGCTCGAATTTTCCCTTGTGGTCCCTAATGGCCGATGTGAAGGAGCCCTTCTTGTGCCCGAAGAGTTCGCTGTCAATCAGTTCCGACGGAATGGCGGCGCAGTTGACCTCAACGAAGGGCATCATGGAGCGCTCACTGAGCTGGTAAATGCTCTGGGCTACAAGTTCCTTACCGGAGCCGTTGGGGCCGGTAATAAGGACGCTGGCACCGGTGGGTGCCACCTTCTGTATCATGTCCCTGAGGTGACCCACGGGCTCTGATTCACCCACCATCTCACGGCCATAGATCTTCTTCCTCAGAATCTTGGTCTGGGTTACAAGATTTGCCTTGTCCGTGGCGTTTTTGAGCGTTATGAGGATGCGGTTAAGGTCCAGGGGCTTTTCTATGAAATCGAAG
>CACXNH010000083.1 GCA_902768955.1 uncultured Bacteroidia bacterium
AAGGACGGCGTTGAAAGGAAGCTCCTGGCCCATCTGCTTGCGCCTCACAACAATCATGAAGTCTGTGATTGTGGGGTTGTACAGTCTTAGTTCGGCCTCGGTGGATGCCTTGAAACTTTCCACGCTCCCTACTTTCACAAAGAATTCCGCCGCGCCGGCAAACCAGCTGTCGTACTGGCGGTTTGCGGTGAAGGAGCGCAAGATAAGAGTTTTTATATCGGCCGGGGCCTTGGAGGACGGCCTTACGATGATGTCTCCGCCGCCGTTTCCCCAGGAAGGGTCCTCCCGGCGCATCATCTCAAGGGACTTGTACTCTGCGTCGGAGTTCCGGTTAATCACCCACACGGGCCTCTCGCGGGCCATCTGCTCGTCTACCATCACCTTGTCACAGGTGCCGTCGGCCTTCAGCGCGTAACCCACGTTACTGGCGGCAAGGTCCCCGGGGTCATAGGTGATTACCGGCAAAGCGGTTCCGTTCCATGAATCGCTGAACGGCCAGTATATCTGGATGTCGGAGACCATCAGTGAATCCAGCCACCGCACGCCCTCATCTTCTGCCTTGGTTGAGAAGGCCTCCCTCAGCAGGTCTCTGAGCGGCTTTGAATACTCCTTTGCCTTGGACGGAGAGTCTCCAACTCCGCTGCCGGGGGATTCAAAAAGGTCTTTCATAAGGTATTCTTCATCGTAACCGTTAATTGCGCTTTCCGATGCTGCGTCGTGAACCTCCCTCATCTGCTCCATTCCTATGGGAAGTCCGGCAAAGATTCTGGCAACATCTTCAAGCGCAACATACCTCGGCGCTTCCTCACGCGCGGTCTCCGGTTCAAAAACATTCTTGGTGCAGCCGCAGAAGATGGCGGCGGCCAGGGTGACAATAGACAGATACTTTCTCATAATACTTCATACCCGGATTAAAAGCCCGGCTCCGGATACAAAGGTGAGAAGAGTTATCCGTTTCAGAAAGAGTGAAACGGATGAAACGGAAAAAAGGCACCTGAGTGGTCTCAGATGCCTATTTCATATAGAAAACGAAACGTTTTTTGTCAAAAAAGTCCTTTACTACGTCAATTTCCTGGAAACCGTAATCCCTGAAAACCGCCACGGTTTCTGAGGGAAGGACCTCGTTTATCTCCGTGAGGCCTTTTCCTTCCGGAGAAAGGAAGCGCTCGGACCATCGCGCAACGGCACGGTAAAACAGAAGGGGGTCGTCGTCCGGAACAAAGAGTGCCGATGCCGGTTCATAGTCCACCACGTTTTTCCTCAGGAGTGCACGCTCCTTTTCCATGATGTATGGCGGATTTGAAAGCACAAGGTCGAAGGAACCGTAGTTGAATTCCTGTTCCGTGTCTAGGACGTCTGCCGCTACGAATGTAGGGGCCAGGGCTCCGGTTGCCTTAAGGTCGGAAGAGAAATTCTGGCTTCTGGCAACGTCAAGGGCGGCTTCGGAGATGTCCACACCCACTACTCGAGCCCCGGGAACGCCAAGAGCTAAGGACCAGGCTATGTTGCCGGAGCCGGTGCACAGATCCAGTACGCGTACGGGTTCTGCGCTTTTGCCGTAGGGGATTCTCATACGCTGGATACGGCCTGCAATCTTTACGGCCTCCCTCACAAGGAGTTCGGTTTCCGGGCGTGGTATGAGGACGTTCCGGTTCACCTTGAATGACCGGCCGCAGAAATCCGTGCGGCCAATCACATACTGGATGGGCTCTCCGGCCTGAAGGCGCAGCATGGCTTCCGCCAGGGGCTGTTCCGCCTTGCGGTCTATGTCGTACTTGGGCTCAACTATATGCGTGTAGCTCTTTGTCCCGATAAGGCTTTCACATAGCATCAGGACAATGCTGTGTGCTTCCGCTGTGGGATACAGGGGCTCCAGGGCCTCAACGCCCTTCTTTATAAAGTCTGCAAGAAGCATCAGGCGTTGTCTATGATCTTGGACAGGAAATATGTCATGTCCATTCCGGCGGCGCGCACCATCTTGGGAACAAGGGAGGCGTTGGTCATGCCGGGAATGATGTTCACCTCAAGGAAATAAATGCCGTCAGGGGCCGATATGTAGTCTATCCTCACAAGGCCCTTGCAGCCAAGGTGCCGGTAGATGCGCTTGGATATTTCCTGGACGTGGACGGATAGTTCCTCCGGAATCTCTGCCGGACATACCTCGGAGCTGAGACCGTTATACTTGGCGTCGTAGTCAAACCAGCCTGTCTGGGAGATGATCTCTATGACGGGAAGTGCCTTGACCTCCGGTCCGTCTGCGTAAACTGCGCAGGTGAGTTCATGCTGGCAGGGGATGCCCTGCTCTACCATTACGGTACGGCCTTCGGAGAAGGCAAAGCCTATGGCAGAAGAAAGGTCTTCCGGCTTTGTGACCTTGGATATGCCAAAACTGGAGCCGTTGTCCGTGGGCTTCACGAACACGGGGAAGCGGAGCCTTTCCACAACCTTCTTGCAGAAATTGTGTACGTCTTCTCCGCGGCGGATAACGCAGTCCGGGGCAAACTTCACATAATCTGCATCCTGGATGTATCTCTTGCAGGAATACTTGTCAAATGCCACGCTGGTCACAAAGGCGCTGCAGGTGGAATGGGGGATGCCCAGCATCTCAAGGTATCCTTGCAGTAGGCCTGTTTCACCGGGCGCGCCATGCTGCATGATGTATGCAAAATCCAGCTGTACTTTCTCTCCAAGTACCATCACGGAGAAATCCGTCTTGTCTATCTCCGGCTGGGCCCCTTCGGGGAAAGGCATGCGCATTGAATTGGCCTTTCGCATGGCCACCAGCTTCCACTTTCCAAATCGGGCCAGGATTTCATAGACGTCATACTTGAATTCGTCTATACGGGAGGCGATGAACTCTCCGCTGCGGCAGGAGACCTCCCACTCGGAGGAGTCTGAACCGTAAATAACTGCAATTGACTTGTAATCTGCCATTATTCGAAGTAATAATTTTCAAGATCTTCTTTTTCCGGGGTTCTGTCTCCGGCAGCCGATGTGCACCAGTTACCTTTGAGCTCCTCCGGGAATACATCGGCCTCCGATATGCCCAGGGTGCCGTCCCTGACCACTTTTTTCATCCAGAGGGCCCAGATGGGGAGAGCCATATTTGCGCCCTGGCCCAGGCTGTTGTTGGCAAAGCGCACGTAGCGGTCTTCGCAGCCAACCCAGACGCCGGCGGTGATGCGGGGCGTATAGCCTATGAACCAGCCGTCGGAGTTGTCGTTGGTGGTACCGGTCTTGCCGGCAATCTCTCCCTTGAGGCCGTATCTGAGGCGCAGCCTCACGCCTGTTCCGTGGTCCACCACGGCCCTCATCATGGTGAGCATCTCTCCGGTGGCACGCTGTGAAAGGGCTTCATGCTTACGGGTGGAGAACTGTCCAAGGATATTGCCTTCGCTGTCCTCTATGCGCGTCACGAACATGGGATTGGTGTACGTGCCGCCGGAGGGGAAGGTGTTGTACGCCGTGACCATATCATATACTGAAAGGTCTGCGGCGCCCACGCAAAGAGACACCACGGGGTCTATGAATCCGGTGATGCCCATCTTCCTCATCATGGATACCATGGATTCTGCGCCCAGCTGCTTCATAAGATAAGCCGATACCGAGTTGGAGCTGTGGGCGAGGCCCCAGGTAAGATCCACCATCGTGCCGTCTGCGTGGGGATCCTGGGGAGACCAGGTTTTTCCGTCCTTGTTGATGACGATGACAACGGGGGAGTTGAGGACCTGGTCACAGGGAGTCATGCCAGACTCCATGGCCTGGGTATAGATGAAGGGCTTCACGGTTGAACCAACCTGACGCTTGCCCTGACGGACGTTGTCGTATTTGAAATAGCGGTAATCAGGGCCGCCTACATAAGCCTTGACATGTCCGGTTCCGGGCTCTATGGCCATGAAAGCCGCACGGAAGAAAGACTTGTAATAGCGGATGGAGTCGTCGGGGGTCATGGTGGTATCCTTGTATCCGGGCTTTTCCCAGGTGAATACCCTCATCTTGACGGGTTCATTGAAAGAGGCCTCTATCTCAGCGTCCGTGGCCCCGGAAGCCTTCATCATGCGGGTGCGGTCGCTCCAGCGGCGGGCCTGCTTCATTGTGGTCTCTATGACCGATTTCTCGGTGTCGGCCATGAAAGGAGGATTCCTGCGGTATTTGAGTTCCCTGTCGAAGGCCTTCTGGAGGTCTTTTCCCAGGTGCTCTGCAATGGCTTCCTCCGCATATTTCTGCATCTTGTAGTTGACTGTGGTGTATATCCTCAGGCCGTCACTGTCAAGGTCATAGCGGGATCCGTCGCTCTTGGTGTTCTTGTTCAGCCAGCCGTACAGGGGGTCATCGGCCCAAAGGAGGGAGTCTGCCCTGTAATCCTCTGCCATATAGTAGGATGAGCGTTTGGGCTGGGTTGCGCTGAGCGTACGGCGGAGCATGTCCCTGAAATAGGGGCCCACTCCGGTGGTTCGGTCTCCCTGGCGGGTATGAAGCTCTATGGGGAGAGCCTGGAGGGAATCACATTCTGCCTTGGTGAGGTACTTCATCTCCCTCATGCGCTCCAGGACAAGATTACGGCGCTTGAGGGCAAAATCAGGATTGATGGCGGGATTGTAGCGGGTGGGTTTGTTCACCATGCCCACCAGGACTGCGCTTTCCTGGGTAAGGAGTTCCGAGGGCTTTTTCCCGAAGAACTGATTTGCGGCCGATGATATGCCGTAGGAATTGGACCCGAAAAAGATGGCGTTGAGGTACATGTCCACAATCTCTTCCTTGGTGTAGTTGCGCTCCAGTTTGATGGCGGTGATCCATTCCTTGAGCTTGATCCAGACCATCTTCACCTTGCCAAGGCGTTCTCCTCGGGGATACAGGGTCTTGGCAAGCTGCTGGGTGATGGTGGAACCTCCGCCCTGGGATGTGTCCCGGGAAAGGAGGGTTTTGAAAAGCACACGGCCAAGGGACTGGAGGTCCACTCCGGAGTGTTTGTAAAAGCGTTTGTCTTCCGTTGCCACGGCGGCCTGGACCAGGGAGGGGGCAAGTTCGTCGTAACTCACGAAAGTACGGTTCTCTATATGATAAGTGGTGAGAATCTCTCCTTCTTCTGCAATAACCTGAGTGGCAAGTTTGGAATCAGGGTTCTCCAGTTCCTCCAGGGAGGGGATGTCGGCAAAGGCCCAGACCAGGCACAGCAGGCCGATAACCGCCACTACCGGAGCGGTGATTAAAATCCAAAACCACTTGGTAATCTTCTTCTTATTTTGATCTGTCATATTCACGCAAAAAAATTTATTCCGTAACAAGACCTTAGGTCTTGCTTGAATTAGGAATTACAAAATTAATCAGAAAATTTGGAAAATTGCCCAGATTGTGCTTTACTTTGCAGAAAATTTGAAGGATATGAGCGGCAAAAATCTAGTTATCGTGGAGTCACCCGGAAAGGTGAAGACCATTCAGAAGTATCTTGGAAAAGATTTCCTGGTAAAGGCATCAATCGGCCATATCAGGGACCTTGAAGAGCATAAGCTTGGAGTAGACGTTGAGAACGGTTTCAAGCCGGAGTACGTCATTCCGGCCGATAAAAAGAAGGTGGTGGCAGATCTTCGTAAACTTGCAGATGCCGCTTCCACCATCTGGCTGGCTTCCGATGGAGACCGCGAGGGAGAGGCCATTTCATGGCATCTGACCCAGACTCTGGATCTTCCCAGGGAGAAGACGCGCCGCATTGTTTTCAATGAAATAACAAAGACTGCTATCCTTGAGGCCATTGAGAACCCCAGGGATATAGACATGCACCTTGTAGATGCCCAGCAGGCACGTCGCGTGCTGGACCGCCTGGTTGGATTCGAGCTCTCTCCCATCCTCTGGAAAAAGATCCAGCCCAAGCTTTCTGCCGGCCGCGTCCAGAGCGTGGCGCTCCGTCTTATCGTAGACCGTGAGAAAGAGATCATGGCTTTCCGCCCCGAACCTTACTACAGGATAGAGGCGGAATTCTGCCCGGTGGGGTCAAAAACCGGCGTCAAGGCTACACTGGATACTAAGTTTGTCACCGAAGCAGAGGCCAGGGCCTTTCTGGAGCAGAGCATAGGCGCAAATTACAGGATTGCTTCAATCGAGAAGAAGGAAGGTGAGCGCCATCCCGCGTCGCCTTTCACAACCTCCACACTTCAGCAGGAGGCCGGCCGCAAGCTCCATTTCCCCGTGGCCACCACCATGCGTGTCGCTCAGACCCTTTATGAGAGAGGTCTCATAACCTATATGAGAACAGACTCCACCAACCTCTCATCACTGGCCCTCGGCGCCGCAAAAAAATATATCCTTGAGACTTACGGCCCGGATTACCTGCACACCCGTCAGTACCAGACCAAGTCCAAGGGCGCCCAGGAAGCCCACGAGGCCATCCGTCCCACTTCCATAGGATCGGCCTGGATTGATGGTACGCCTCATGAGAAAGCCTTGTATGAACTTATCTGGAAGCGCACAATAGCTTCCCAGATGTCTGTAAGCAAGGTCCTGAACACCACTGTCACCATAGAATCTGACCGCCGGCCGGAACTTTACGGCCTGCAGAGTTCAGAGCTCCTTTTTGACGGCTTCATGAAAGTGTATATGGAGGGCCACGACGACGACACCCATCAGGATACTGCCGATATTATGCTTCCGTCCCTCAGCGTTGGTGACGCTCTTAAAGAACACGGCATTTCCGCACTCTGCAAGTTCACCACACCACCTCCCAGATATTCTGAAGTGACCCTGGTGAAAAAGCTGGAAGAACTGGGTATCGGCCGTCCGTCAACTTATGCCTCCACCGTAGACACGCTTACCCGTGGACGCGGATATGCAGTGAAGGGAGACAAGCACGGAAAGCTCCATGATGTGAAGAATCTGTCCCTCAAAGGCTCCGTCATTAAGGAAAGTACCAGGAAAGAGGTTTTAGGCGCAGAGAAAGGAAAGCTGCTGCCTCAGGAAATCGGCCTCATAGTGTCGGATTTCCTGGTAGATAATTTTGCCGATGTCCTGGATTATGACTTTACCGCCAATGTGGAGGAAGACTTTGACATGATTGCCGACGGGCAGAAGGACTGGAGTACCACCATCGGGGCTTTTTACCGTCCCTTCCACCGCAATGTGGAAAAAGTGCTGCATGAGAAGGGTTACAGCCGCGTCACCCGCGAACTTGGTCTTGCCCCGGACGGCCAGATGGTTACGGCCACCTTTGGAAAATTCGGCGCCTATGTCCAAAAGGGTGAAGGGGAAAATCGCCAGAGCGCATCCCTTGGCAATGACCAGCTCATTGAGACCATAACTCTGCCCGAAGCCCTGAAACTTCTGGAGCTTCCCCGCACAATAGGAAAGATCATGGGCCTTGACGTGATTGCAACGCGCGGCAAGTTTGGCCCATACCTCAAATATGGGGTAAGAAATGTCAAACTCCCCCGTGGGAAGGACCCTC
>CACXNH010000084.1 GCA_902768955.1 uncultured Bacteroidia bacterium
TGGGGCCGCAGTGGCTGCCGGCAGTGGGGTTAACGTCTACGTAAACGATATCCTGCTTCCCGTATTTTTCCTCTATCATGGAAGCGACCAGACGGGCAATCTCCGGGGAGTCGGTGTGACCTATACAGATGCGGTGCTTATCAATTTCATCTCCTATCTCCCCAACCTTGTTCACAAGGTATGCTATCGCATTATTCCGGCCTTTGGCGGTACCTACCGACACCATCTTGCCTTCCTGGCTCATGTGGATAAGAGGCCGTACGCCGATTAGGGTTCCCATTGTGGCGGCAAGCCCGCTCACGCGGCCGCTGCGACGGAAAAACTTGAGGTCATCGGCAAAGAAATACATTGCAAACTTATCTACCTCGGTCCTGGCCCATTCCAGAATCTCATCCAGGGTTTTTCCAGCCTTTACAAGGTCTCCGACTTCGCGTACTATAGCGTAGGAAATGGTGGTTATGCCCTTGGTGTCAATCTCCTCAAAACGGGCCTTGGGATACTTCTCCTTCAGTTCAGCAATAGCCTGATCCATTGCGTCGAAGGTATTGGTCATAGCCCTTGAGAAGTGCACGTACAGGATGTCGTTGCCTTCAATGAAATCCCTTATGAAATAGTTCATGTACTGCTCCTTGGAGATGGCGCTGGT
This sequence comes from uncultured Bacteroidia bacterium, assembly GCA_902768955.1. GTDB lineage: Bacteria > Bacteroidota > Bacteroidia > Bacteroidales > UBA932 > Cryptobacteroides. The sequence goes on from CACXNH010000084.1 coordinate 647, forward strand.
AGTGGGAAGAACTCCGCTCCTGAGCGTATCATAGAAGGCGTGAGCGTCAAATGTTTTAAAATCCACATAAGGGTAAGTGGTCTTTGCCTCAATACTGTAAGGCATGGAAATGAGTTTGTAGCCGTATTCCTCCGCAATCGAGGGATAGAAATCGGTATCAGTGTCTGTGTAGAGCTTTAGCATATCAGTAATATATAATCATAAACGGGTTGGCCGCCTTCAAGAAGTATTACTTCCGTAGCGGGATACTGCTTCTCAAATGCCGATTTCAACTCTTCCGCTTCCTCAGCCGGGGCATCTTCGCCCCTGAAGATGATGAAGATATCGGCGGTGCCGGCATGAAGCTTGGAGGCAAGTTCCTTAAGGGCCTGCGGGCGGGAAGGGGATCCGGTGAGCAGTTCCTTGCCGCTGAATCCCACGAAGTCTCCGGTTTTGGCAATATCCGTGTCCCGGATGGCCTTGGATATCATTCCGGTAGTGACGGATGCCGCAGCTCCCTCAAGAGTGGCCTTAAGTTCATCCAGAGGAAGTGCGGGGTCAAGGTTTGCAAGGGCATAATAGCCTTCAGAGATGGTTTTGGTGGGGATTACCACAATCTTTGAGTTCTCATAGAGGGCTTGTGCCTGGTTTGCCGTGAGGATAATGTTGGAGTTGTTTGGGAAAACCAGGATAGTATCTGCGTCCACTCCATCAAAGGCCTCCAGGAAACGCTCAACAGAAGGGTTCATGGTTTGACCGCCTTCTATCACAGAATCCGCGCCCATCTCCCTGAAAATGTCAGCGAGACCCTTTCCGGCGGCCACAGTAACAATCCCAAGGGCCTTACGTGAACGCTTGAAGCGTTCATCCATGTGGTTTTCATGGTGCTGGAGGGTCATGTTCTCCACCTTAATGGTCAGGAATTCTCCCCATTCACGGCACTTTGAGAGGATGGCTCCGGGGTCCTTTGTGTGAACATGAACCTTTATTATGCTGCCATCCCTGAAGAATACCAGGGAATCTCCCTGTGAAGCCAGCCAGTCATGGATTACAGACTCATTGAAAGAGTCAAGGTCCACTTTGGAGCGCTGGAGCCTGAGGAGAAACTCCGTACAGTAGCCAAATTCAAGTACACTGTTTTCCGTAAAGGCCGATATATCTACCTTTGGGGATTTCTCCGCTACGCCCGCGGCTCCGGTTGAAATGACAGAAGCGTTGTCATTCTGACCGAAGGGAAGAATCTCACCCTTCAGGGCTGCTCTCATACCTTCTCCAATGCAAAGGAGTCCTGCGCCGCCGCTGTCCACCACTCCTGCCTTCTTAAGGACATCAAGAAGCTCCGGGGTATGCTGGAGACTCAGATCCATGCCAGCAATCCAGAGGTCCAGGAACTCCTCAATGGAGGAAGATCCGGCAGCGGCCTCCACGCCTTCCCTCATTACGGTAAGGATGGTACCTTCCACGGGCTGGGAGACGGCTGTATATGCTTCCTTGACACCTGAGCGCATTGCGTATGTAAACTCTTTGATGCCAGCCTTTTTGAGGCCTTCAAAGCCCTTTGAGATGCCGGCAAATATGCGGGAGAGGATGACGCCGGAATTTCCGCGCGCTCCAAGGAGCATACCATCCGACACCGCCTTGGACATCTCTGAAAGGGTGTCACCTGTAGCGGTAGAACCTGCCCCTATGGTCATATACATATTGTCCCCGGTATCTCCGTCAGGGATAGGGAAGACGTTAAGGTCATTGATAGTCTGGCGGTTCTGAGCAAGACGCGCAGCACCGCCACGGACAAGGTTCAAGTAGGTTTCCGCGTCAAGATGCTGTATCATTGTTCTTTTTCCGGGATTTTGAAACTGCGTCTGAGGGCTGGCACCTTGCACAGGAGACGGAAAGCCCAGGGCTGAAGTGAGTATGTTATGAGTATGGTGGAAGCCATACCTATGAGTGTAATTATTCCAATGGAATGGATTGAAGGGTGCTTTGCAAATATGAGGGATGTTACCACTATCACAAGCACGGCTGCACTATAAAAGATGGCCACCTTGTGGAATTCAAGCATATCCCGCCGTCCTGTACGGACTTCCTTGAGGAGCCCCTCCATAACAAATATGCTGTAATCTACTCCAATACCGTAGATAAAGGTTGCGATAACAATGTTTATGAGGTTGAATTCCAGGCCGAATATGGACATGAAACCCTGCATCACAAACCAGCTTATGAACATAGGGAAGAAGGCTATGAGCGCAATCCAGAGGTTCCTGAAACAAATAAGGAGTACTATGAGAACAAACAGGGATGATATCCAAACAGTGGTATTGAAGTCGTCGTGGACAATCTCCACCATGTCACGGCAGTAGAAGAACGGCTCCAGGACAATTACGTTGGGACATTTTGCAAGCGTGCCCCAAACTATGTCACGTACGGGCTCAGGATATGCCACATCCGTAAACACCATATATCGGCCGCTTTCCTGCTTCTCAATATAGTTGGACATCAGGCCCGGAGGAACAATCCCGGACTCAAACAGGTTACCGGGTTCATACCTTGCATCCAGAAGTGATGTGAAAGTATCAAACATATCCCCGGGAAGGCCGTTTTTCACGCCGGACTCCCTGAGGTCTCTCTTGAGTTTTGCCACCTTGCTCTTTGTCCAGAAAGCATTCCAGGCCGCAATCCTTTCTTCCTGGTCCTTTGTGGAGTGGAACAGAAGGCCCGTAACCGTAGACCAGGACTTTGCGTAGCCGGCTTCCTTGAGGGAATCAAGGGTTTTGAACATGCCCTTGTTGTATTCCAGGGCATCGTCAAGGTTATCCGCGTAAGCGGCAAAATACTGGTGGGAATAGCCGTCGGCGTTCTTTTCATTATAGAGATCCTGGCTTTCGGTTAGTGCGGGATCATCGAAATCGAGGTTACGAAGGTCTGAGTCAAATTTTACGCGGGGACTCAGGGCAACACCCACAACAATGAAAGCAATGAGGGTCCCGATTATCCATTTGTTGCTGTCCCATGGCAGATTGTTTATCCTGTCTACCAGCGGGAAACCTTTCACCCTCTTGAAATGGATCTGGTCTGCGCTCATGAAATGGGGCAGGAAGATGAGGGCGAACAAGGTGCTGCCGATGAGGGAGAAAGTAGCGAACAGGCCGAAATCCCTGAGGAGGTCACTCTCCGTAAAGAGAAGGCCCATGAATGCGCCGATGGTTGTGAGCATGCCAAGGAACACAGGCGTACTCTCTTCCTTGAGCATGGTTTCAACACTTCCCACATAGTAGAAATGTATCAGGATATGCAGGCAGTAACTGATGGCTACGCCAAGGATGATGGCGCCAAAGCCAAGGGCCATCAGCGACACATAACCTTTGATCCAGTATATGCAGGCAAGGGAGAAAAGGGCTCCGTACACAACCGGAACAACCTGCTGCCAAACAAACCTGAACGAGTGGAAGCTCAGGATCATCATTACAAGGATCACAAGCAGGGACAGGCCCACAGTCCATACAAGGTCCATCTTGATAGTGCTGGCGTTGGAGTAACTGGCCTGAGGATTACCGTGGATGAGGATCCTCACATCTGGATTCTGCTGGCAATATTCCTTTGCAGCTTTGGTAAGGAGGTTATTGAACTTAGTTGCGACACCGGAGTTTGTATAGCCGAAGGAAGGGGACAGGAAGGCCAGGGCCACGGTTTTGTCAGGACAGAAAAGATGGCCGTCCTCAAAGGCAAAGCCGCCCATTGCCGACTCTGCGCCCAGAATGCCCGGAAGAAGGATATCCCTCAGGCTCAGGGGGTCCATTGCCACCAGCTGTGAGATTTCCCCGGTTTCATCCTCCATGACCATCTCATAGTTCACGGCCATCACGGAATCAATCCTTTCCCTTGAGAGGGATTCCTCTATGGAAGGGTACCACGCGGGATCTACAAAAGTGGGGAGATAGGTGAGGGCATAATCCATGGCCGATAAAGCCATATCGGCCTCAAGGGTACACAGGAGATTGTTTATGAAGTGGGTAGAGCTGTCCCTTTCAAGGATGATGCTGCAATATTCCTCCATGCATTCTCCAAGGCGGAGAGGGTCTACGGGTTCTTCGGGATTTGCCGACGTGAGCTGCAGGAACACCTTGTCCTTGAGGCTCATGTCACTGAAAGCCATCTCGTTGGACGTGGCGCTGTGCGGGAGGAGTTTGATGATGTCTTCCTCAAAGCGGAGTTTGAACCCGTAGAAGGCAAACACAAGCGCCGAGGCTATCATCAGAATGTACATCAGGGCCTTGTGTGCCTTGAAGAAATGGTAAATTGGGAGAAATATCCTGTGCATCTAGTTTGGGATTCAGAGTTTGTCCATAGCAGTGAAAATCCTTTCACGGACTTCATCTATGGTTCCGGTACCGTCTATCTCATAGTATTTGCCGGCCTTGCGGTAAAAATCTATGAGGGGCTCCGTCTTTGCGTGATAAGTGACTATGCGGTTCTGAACTACCTCCGCTCTGGCGTCATCTGCGCGGCCTTCAATATGAGCCCTGTGAGCTATGCGCTCATGGATAAGGGAATCCGGAATCATGATGGAAATGCACCCTGTGACGGATTCAGAGACTTTTGAGAGCATTTCATCAAGTGACTGAGCCTGCGTGATTGTGCGGGGAAAACCGTCCAGAAGGAAACCATCCACGCCCTTCGTTTCATGGAATTTAGATTCTATCATACCTTCCACAACAGAATCCGGGACAAGGTTTCCTGCTTCAATGAGGCTTTTTGCCTGAAGGCCAAGGGGAGTTTTGGAGGAAATCTCTGCGCGAAGGAGTTCTCCGGTTGAAAGATGACAAAGGTTGTAGCGCTCCACCATTGCGCCTGCCTGCGTGCCCTTACCTGCTCCGGGAGGGCCAAAAAGAATAAAGTATTTCATGACTATTGGTCAAGTACGTAAATATCCTTGATATTGCGCCCAAGTTCATTGTAATCCAGGCCGAAGCCGACAATGAAGCGGTTGGGGATTCTCAATGCTACATAATCCAGCTTGACGTCCTTCTTGTAGACTTCAGGCTTGAGGAGAAGCGTGGAAATGATGATTTTTTCTACTCCCATCCCTTCCAGAATATCCTTCATGGCCACTATGGTGTTTCCTGTGTCCACTATATCCTCCACCACAATTACGGTTTTGCCCCTGAGGTCTCCAAGAGCGGCGGGGAGTTCTGCCTTTACTTTTCCTGTAGAGTGCGTTCCCTCATAGGAACTGAGCTTCATCGCTTTGAACTCCACTGGGAAATCAAGGCGCTTGAGGAGTTCCGCGGCATACAGTACGGCTCCGTTGAGGGTGCAGATCATAATGGGCGCGTTGGAGTCAGTGCTGCCGGCGAAATCCCGGTTCATCTGGGCGGCCACTGTGTCGATTGCTTTCTCTATATCCTCATTGGGGATATACATCTTGAAGGTTTTGTCGTGTAGCGTAATCTTTTTTTCCATAGGAAAAACCTGTGCGTTTTGCAAATTTAACAAAAAACATCAAAAAAAACACGTGAAACAACACAAGTTATCAACACCCCCTTTAAAATACGCAGTTTCTTTGGTAATTTGGTGGGTATGAGAAATATTGTGAGCATATTATTGATGACGCTGGCGCTATCTGCGGCGGCACAGGAACATGAAGTTTTGAAGGCGGCAATGCTGATTGGCGGGGCGGGTTCCGAAGAGGAGGTTGACCAGTCCCTTCTGGACCATCTGGAAGCTCTCCGGGGAAGGCGTGTGAGCGTGAATTCAAACCATCTTAGGGCATCGGCCATCCTGAGTGACTACCAGGTGGCCGTGATCCGGGATTACAGGGCAAGCTCCGGAGACATCCTCTCCTGGAGGGAACTTGCCCTTCTTGAGGGATTCAGCGAGTCCCTTGTGGAAGCGCTGAAGCCTTTCCTTTCACTGGAATCATCTCGCCTTCCGGGGGCTACCGACACACTGAGGACAAAGGCTCAGGCCATGCTTCGGGGAACACTTTCATCGGCCGGGGGGAAAGTGAAGGTGACGGGGAGTTTCTGGAGGACTGGAGGAGCCGTGAGATGCTCTGAGAACTACAGGAAATGGGACGGGACTTTCTTTGGAGAGACTGCATTCAGGAATCACCGGGTGGTAGCAGGGGATTACAAGGTGAGATTTGCAGAGGGCCTTGGCCTGTGGACAGGATTTTCTATGGAGAGTCTCTCTACCGTTGATGCCTTCCTGAAAAGTGCCCAGGGCATATCTCCGGTGTGGTCTTTCACAAGTTCCGGTGTCCAGAGAGGCCTTGCCTACGAATACTGTTCAAGGCGGTTGAGGGCTCAGGCATTCGGGTCATTTGACAAGACTTTCGGGGTCAGGGGAGAGTACCTTGGGAAGCATTTTCAGGCAGGTTTCACCGCTGCCTCGGGGCTGCTTCTGTCGGCCGATGCCAAGGTTAACCTCAGAGGCATTATAATTAGCGGGGAAGTGGCTTACCGGAATGGATCGTTTGCTGGAAAAACGGCCTTGAAGGCTTCTCTGGGGGAATTTTTACGCCTGGCGGTGCAGGGTAGAGTCATTCCTGTGAAATACTCTGGAAAGAAAAACGGGGAATATGCTGCAGCCGCCGGAGTGGAATTCAATAACCGAAAGGTTCTGGCTTCCATCACGGCAGATGCTGCAATGCTGCCCATCCCTTACACTGATCCAGGCCGGTTCCAGCTTCGCGCGTACGGACGTGCGCTCTGGCACATTACGGATATATGGTCTGTAGAAGGACGCGTTACAGAGCGGTATCGTAATTATGAGCCGGGGCCGATATCCGGTCATCGTCAGGCCCATGGCTCTCGACTACCCGCCTGGAAGCCGTCCGCTGCGCCTCCTGGGGCTTTCTGGGATATTTGGAGGGCGGTTATAAGAAGGAGGTCCTGTCGGCTTATCTGAGGGTTACAGGCTTTATGATTGACAACTGGAACGACCGGATATACGTGTATGAACGGGATGCACCCGGGACATTCTCAGTACCCGCATATTACGGCAGGGGGGCATCTGTGTCGGTAACTGGAGCCGCCAGATGGCGGATAGGGCGTAGATTTGATTTAAGGGTAAACCTCAGGGCCGCCGGCCTTTTTCGCGCAGCACGTCCATTCACGCCCACGCTGAACATCCAGCTACAGATGGGAATCTAACGTTTCCCAACCTTCAGGCGCTGACCAACGGAGATTCTGTCGGTCTTGAGATTGTTCCAGGATTTAAGCTGCTTTACAGAGCAGTGATACTTCTTTGCTATGTGGCTCAGAGTATCCCCGGATTTAACTTTGTAATACACCCAGGAAGAACCTGTACTGGTCTGGAGGGGGCGGCCGTTCACAAGCTCACGGCCATCGGTAATCCTGCCGCCAAGGAAGGTATCGGCCTTATACCTTGCTATGGAATCCTGAAGATCCATGAAGGAACTGCTGTATGCAAATGGAAGGCGGATTACTTCATCGGAACCTGCGGCCGGGACATAATCCTGGAAGTACTGCGGATTCAGGTCACGGATATCCTGCATCGGGATGCCCATTACCTCGCTGATCTGTCTAAGGTGGATATTCCTGTGAACGTGGAAGGTGTCCACGTATTCCGGAACGGCGGCAGGATCCGGCCTTAATCCATATTCCCTGGCATAGTTGATGGCGTACATAGCGCCTACAAGGGCCGGTACGTATCCTCTGGTCTCACGGGGGAGGTAATCATAAACTTTCCAGTAATCCGTGCTCCCTCCGGCCCTTTTGATGGCTTTATTCACATTTCCGCTGCCGCAGTTGTAGGCCGATATTGCAAGCGGCCAGCTGCCGAAGATGGCGTATGCGTCCTTTAGATAGCGGCAGGCCGCGTCCGTGGAGAGAATGGGGTCCATACGCTCATCAATATATGAATTCACCCGGAGGCCGTAACTGAGACCTGTGCGGTACATGAATTGCCACAGGCCCTTGGCGCCGAAGATGGATTCCGCCCTGGGGTTCAGGTGACTCTCGATGACTGCCATATATTTCAGTTCAAGAGGCAGCCCGTAACGGTCAAGCGTTTCTTCAAATATCGGGAAGTAATACTCACTGAGTGAGAGGATTTGCCCCATGGTGACCGGCATCTTCTCACTATACAGGACCATGTAGTTTTTAACGGTCTCGTTGTAGGGCAGTGTGATGAAACTGTGCATCCTTTCAAGGCGTGCCATAAGGACGGAATCCGGAACGTCGGTATTGAACCTTACGGAGTCCATATTGTACCCGGCATCAGGGGCCTGCTGCCTGGACGAGCTCTGACGGTGCAGATACCACCTCTGAAGAAGGGTATCCTTATCCTGTGAATATATGAAGCACACTGAAAGGAAAAGGCCCAGTGCGGCTGATAACAGTCTTCTCATAATCAAAATCTTAGCCCTACTGACATACCAACAGACATACCAGCCTGCGGGACGCCTCCAGTGGTTGCAAACTGAATGGGCGCAACGGTTGGTTCTATGCGCATGGAAATGTCATCGTTCACTTCAAAGTCCTGCATGTAGGCAAACACGTTGGCATCTATCACCTGAATCAGATATGTGAGCGCCACGGCAAGTATGGAGTAATCCCTGTATCTGCGGTAAAGGTCCCTGAAATACTTCGCATTCTCTGCGCTGTAGGGAGGTTTCTCCACGGTAGGATCCTCTGAGGTGGCCATGTCATATACAGATTTCCAACGGATGTATTGCAGGTTGTTGTCTATCACGAAATTGACGGATCCGGCCATGAGGCCAAGATAAAGAGGTACTTTCCAAAACTCCCCGTTATAGATCTGGCCAAGACCCGGCAGCAGCA
>CACXNH010000085.1 GCA_902768955.1 uncultured Bacteroidia bacterium
AGAAAATGATAAAGTTTCATAGGATATGTGTTTTTAGTTTGTTCCGTAAACTTTTACAAAGTTAGTTAAGTTTAGAAAATAAACAATAATGGGCGTAAAAAAAAGAGGCCGATAACGGTCTCTCTTGGGGTAGGGACGATCGGATTCGAACCGATGACCTCTTCAATGTGACTGAAGCGCTCTAAACCAGCTGAGCTACGCCCCTGTAATTGCGGATTGCAAAGGTAGTATCTTTTTTCTAAATGGCAAAATTTAATTTCAGTTTTTCCTGGCGCTTCTGCGGAGGCGGTTTATTGCGTGCTCCAGAGTTTCCGAGGGCTCGATTATGTTGTAATCGGCCCAGAAATCAGGATCTGTAAACTCTATGGCTTTGTCGTTGAGGCAATCTACGGTGCGGAAGCGCTGTGTCCTGTCTATAGGCGAGGCTTCAGGGAGCACATCCGTAACCACAAGCTCGTTGATGGCGGTGTAGTCCGTTTTGAAGAGGCGTTTTCGCCAGTCGCAGAGGAAGCGCATTGTGGCCCTCAGATACTCCAGCCTGGAGAGATTCCCCTCCAGACGGTAATTTACAACAATGGAACACTCCAGAGGGGTAAAACGCAGAGAGCCCGGTTTCTTTACCAGCATCATGCGGGTTGCCTTTACAGGGTCTGTCATATCTACGGAAGCTTCTATCCGGGTGAATGTGAGAAGTTCCCTGTCTATGTATAATGTGCAGTTGTAAAGTGCGTAATCTGCAATTACGCGCGGACTCATCTTTATCACAAACTGGAGACGGTCTCCAATATACTTTGGCATAAGCATCTGGAACTCATATTGGCTCATCTCGGAGCGTGTGAAGAGAATACCAGTATTTTTCAGGAGGTCCATGTGGATGGCCATCGTGGGGCCGCCCTGAGTCTTTATACTAAGGGTGTCCTGGCTTCTCTGGCTTACAAGGAGACGGCTCTTTTCCAGGGCGGCTGCATCACGCGATGTCCCTCCGCCGGAAAAGCGGCTCTTGTAAATGCGCGCCACTGCTTCTGCGACATAAGTGTATCGCCTGCGTTTTTGAAGGGTTTCCCTGTAGAAACACTCCAGGAGTTCCGGCTGGGTGCAGTAGGTGTACCATATATTGTCTATGGCTGTCCAGACTATCTTTTCGGGGTCTCCCATCACTATGGAAGCGGCATCCAGCTGAAGGTTTTCCGGACGAAGTGAAACTTTCATGGTGCCGCCGGCCTTGAGTTTTTCCGAGTGATATCCCAAATGAGAAAAGGACACCTTCTCAAAAGGGGTGTCGCTTTTGATTACAAAAAAGCCGTCTGCGTTTGTAACCGTTGAATGGCTTCTTCCGGGAATGGATACAAGTACTGATTCAAGAGCCCCTCCTGTGACGGCGTCCACTACGGTTCCCTTGGCGGAATAACCAAGGCGCAGTGAGTCCGTAGCAGCGGTCAGGCTGTAGCTAAGCAGAAGGAAGCAGATAATAAAAAAGTACTTTCGCATACACAAAAGTACTTGATAATAAGGATATATCCAAATGGTTTACTCTATTGATTCCAAAGTCACGCCTGAAATAGCATCAATCCTTTTGAGAACTTCTGCAGGGAAGTCCCTTTTCTTGATGAGGATGTTTGCATCCACCTTGAAGCCATCGGCCACTTTTATGATTGAATTGATGTCGGGCTGTTTGCCGATTTTTTCCAGGGAATTCACAAGTACATCCCTGTCACGGCCGGAAAGGACTACATTGATGCCCCTGTCTCCCATGCGGAAATAGTAAAAATACATGGCTTCCATGCAGATGATGATGACTATGAAGCTGAGGATGGCAATCTCATAGAGTCCGCTGCCTATTGCAAGGCCGATAGCCCCCGTCACCCAGAGCCCGGCAGCTGTGGTGAGTCCGCTAACATGCCTGTTCTTCATGATGATGCCGCCGCCAAGGAACCCCAGGCCCCCAACTACTGCTGCGGCAATTCTGGCCGCATCAAATTTATCAGAGCCTTCAAAGCCAAGCTGTGAGATAATCATAAGGAGGGCCGATCCCAGGGCAACCAGAAGGTGCGTGCGCATACCTGCACTCTTGCCCCGGAGTTCACGCTCATATCCTATTGCGGCGCCCATAAGGCCAGCCGCCAGGATGCGTATTGTAAGTTCCAATGCGATAGACATAATTTGTAAATATAGCATTATCCATCCCTCACCGGGATTTGGCTTCGCTACGCTCGCCACATCCCTCCCGCCTGCGGCGCAAAGGCCCTTCCCTCACTCACCGGGATTTGGCTTCGCTTCGCTCGCCACATCCCTCCCGCCTGCGGCGGGCTTTGCAATAAGCCATCAAAAAACTGCGCTCAAGCAAGCTTGACGCAGTTTTTTGCTAGCTTACTGCGGTGAGTGAGGGATTCGAACCCCCGTTGCGCTCGCACGCAAACCTGTTTTCGAGGCAGGCTCCTTCAACCACTCGGACAACTCACCGGGTTTTGGATTGCAAAGTTACAAATTATTCGGAATAATTCCTATTCCCGGCCGGTTCGGGAGGGATAATCGGCCGTCAATTACCTTCACTCCGTCAAAGCGGTCATTGGAGATGAGGAGGTTTCCGTCAAGGTCTGCGAAGTCCACGTACGGTGAGAACTGCGCGGCGGCTGAGATACCGCATGATGTTTCCGTCATGCATCCCACCATTACTTTCATTCCAAGGGCGCGGGCCATCTGGGCCATACGCCAGCCTTCACGCATACCCGTGCACTTCATCAGCTTGATGTTTATGCCGGAGTATGCGCCCAGGATGGAGGGGATATCGGCAAGGCGCTGGATGCTTTCATCGGCAAAGATGGGCAGGGGACTGCGCTCCGTGAGCCATGCGTTGTCTTCAATGCGCTCCTTGGCCATTGGCTGCTCTACCATCACTACGCCCTGTTCCTTGAGCCAGAATATCTCTTCAAGGGCCTTTTCCCTGTCTTTCCATCCCTGATTGGCGTCCACGGCAAGGGGAACGTCCGTGACTGAGCGGATGGCGCGGATCATCTCTTCGTCCGTGTCAAGGCCAACCTTGACCTTAAGGATATTGAACTTGCCGGCGGCTTCAAGCGTCTTTTCCCGCACAACTTCCTCCGTATCTATGCCGATGGTAAACGTTGTAGACGGCGCTTTCCCGGGGTCAAGGCCCCAGATGCGGTACCAGGGCTCTCCGATAAGTTTTCCCACAAGGTCATGCAGCGCGATGTCTACGGCGGCCTTTGCTGCGGAATCTCCCGGGGAGAGGCTGTCTATATAGGTGAGGATGTCCTCTATGCGGAAGGGGTCACTGAATTGCGACAAATCCACCATCGAAAGGAACTTGCACACTGATTCCACGCTCTGGCCAAGGTACGGCGGCATTGAAGCTTCACCATAGCCGGTAACGCCCTCCCAGGATAATTCCACCTGGACATCAGGGGTGACCGTTCGGCTGTAGGAAGCCACCGTGAAGGTGTGCCTCAGTTGAAGTTCGTACGGGAAGAACTTCATTGTGAGCGGGCCTCCGGAGCGTCTGGGCGTGTACCCGTCACAGCCAAGGAGCGCAACTCCTGCGGCAGCCAGTGCACCTGTTTTCAGAAAATCTCGCCTATTCTGCATAAAAAGGAGTAGTGAGAGTTGTTGTTATGTCCGGCATCTGGTTTACATAGGGGAGTATACGCGTTCCAAACAGGTAGCGGCCAGTATTGAAAGAATCATATTCAGGATCATCCGGATTAAAACTTCCAATCTTTACATAACCCAGCGAGTGTATGAATTTTCCGTCTCCAAGATAGAAGCCGACGTGGGAAACGCGGGGCTTGCCGTTCTCCCGGCGAGAGCCAAAGAAAACAAGGTCTCCGGGCTGGAGGGCATCCCTGCTTGAAATCATCTCTCCGGTACGGCTCTGAGGACCGGCGTCGCGGGGGATAATGATGTCGTGCATGAACAGGACAGTCCTTACGTACCCGCTGCAGTCCATTCCCTTGGGGGACATCCCCGCCCAGATGTATGGGAATCCCAGCATGCTTTTGGCAGTCTCCAAAACAGCCTCCGGGCTCTGGTCCAGTTTCATCCTCCATTCCCTTTCAACCATGGCTGTCTTGCGCTGGAGCCAGCCCTCACGGCCGTCGGGGAACTGAACTTTAAGCCATGCACCGCGCTTTTTAAGGAGCTTTAGCCTGTCTCCTGCCACAACGTCTGAGACGGTTGCGCTGCGGGTAGATGATTTGGCGTAAACCACCCCGTTAAGCGCCGTCACAACAGCCTTTGGAGCGGCATTCCATGCGTGATACTCATCAAAGGACATACGCGTGATGGCGGCGTAATGCACCCACCCAGAGTAGTCGTCGGGGGTATCAATCTCAGGCCAGGGAAACGGCTGGGAATCACTGTTTCCAATGATATGCACAGGAGTTCCAAGAAGGGCCTGTGAGATCATCTCTGCGTCAAAATTTGGAGTGTTGCGAAGATTACATACTGAAATGTTCACCACTCCGTATTCCTGTGCCCAGAGGCTCAGGAAACAGAAAGAGGCGATGACGGAAAGGAAGGCTTTTTTCATACGTTCAATTTGAGAAGTTCTTCGATATAATTACGGGTGCTTGAAAGGCGCGGTATCTTGTGCTGGCCGCCAAGTTTACCCTTTGAATCCAGCCAGTCATAGAACAGGCCGGGACGTGCCTTTATCATCTTGAGGCGGCCTCCGCCGACTCTGTGGCGGAAGCCCTCATAATCATAGTCGTATTCCTGAACAAAGAGATCCAGAGTATTGGCAAAAGCCTCTAAATCCTCCGGCTCCCGGGTGAATTCCACCAACCACTGGTGGTAGCCGCTATTGGTGTTATCCTGAAAGAAAACCGGCGCAACGGTAAACTCCTTTACCTTTGCCCCGCACTTTCTGCATGCGGCATCCATCGCTTTTTCCGCCTGCTGTACAGACAGGTCCTCTCCCCAGAGATTGATATTCTGGTGAGTCCTTCCTACAATCTCAAAGCGGTAAGGCCTCTTGCCGGTAAAGCGCACCACATCTCCCATATCGTAGCGCCAGAGGCCGGAGGACGTGGAAACCAGGATTGCGTAGTCCGTGCCGATTTCTGTCTCCCATACAGGCACGGCGTATTGCTCCGGCCTTCCGTATACCTTCATGGGCACGAACTCATAGAAAACCCCGTAATCCAGCATGAGGGTCATGGAAGGATGGGCCATATTTAAAAAAAAAAAAAAAAAGCCCTCCGAGGCATTGTAATTCTCAATAAACTGTACGGCACCAGGGACATGCCTCCGTGGGCAAAGAGTTCCATATTTGGCCAAAGTTCTTCGGCCGATTTTACCCCCGCCTTCTGCATCGCCATCTCCAGCACCATAATGTTCCAGGTAGGCAGTCCGCTGAAAGTCACCAGGTCTTTCCCGCGGATATAATCCGTGATGATGTCATATTTTGCGTGAATGTCCTCAATCTGCGAAATCTCAATGGGAGGCACCAGGCGAAGGATTTTCCTGTAGAAGGAGGGTGCTGCCGCCGCCATTATGGCCGATACATCACCTACCTTTATCCTGCCATTGGAATATTTGGGATTGAATGTGCCGGAAAGGATCATTGAATACCCTCTGCCGATATGCGAGTTGCGGTTCTGGTCCAGGTAGGTTGCGGTTACATCACGCCCGCCACGGAGGTGGCAATGGCTGAGACCATGTCTGGAAACGGGGATGAACTTCACAACGTCTGAGGTGGTGCCGGAAGATGTGGCAAAGCGGGTGACAAGCCCTTTCCAGAGCACGTCCGGCGTGCCGTCCATCATCTTGGTTATATAAGGCTTATGAGAGGCATAATTGCCAATAGGAACCCTCGCGGCAAAGTCTTCATAGTTCCGGATTGTGCTGTAACCGTGCTCCCGGCCCCACTCCGTGTTACCGGCTTTCTTGACAAGCATCATCAGAGTGCGGCGCTGGATGGCGTCGCCTTCTTTTTCATAACGTTTAATAGCCCGTACCCTGTAACTCAGGAAAAGCCTTGCCAGGGTGGAGAGAAGATTCATAGTTATTTAAAGTATAGGGACCAGCGCTCCTTGTCAAGATCCGGGAGATGAACCATTATACCCATCTCTGTGACGCCCCCGAATTCTTCATTGACCATTGCACCGAAATAGCGCATGGTGGTAGTGAGATTCATGTAGGTCTTGAGGATGGGCGGGAGGTACAACTTGTTCTGGATAAAGAAAGACGTGAGCGCGCGGAAGTTTGCGCGGAACTCCTTGGCTGAGAACAGTCTCCTTGCTTCCTTTGCCGGAGGGGATACATAAGGGACTTTGGGAACAATCTCATCTCCGCTGTAGCAGTGTTTCTTCATAAAGGAAGTGACCAGCGAGAATGCCTTCTTTGGATAATCCCGGTAGAATGTCACCTTTCCAAAAACGTCTGTCATCTTTCCATCCCTTGCAACAACGCAGATTCCCTTGAAAAGGCAGTCAAGGACAAAGATGCTCTTTCTGGCCGAACTATTTCTCTGGTGATCCTCCACAATGTAAGAGCGGCTGAGTTCCATTGTGTGAGGCATATTCTCCTTCATGAATTTCTCGGAAAAGCGGAAAAGATGTGAGGCGGGGATGAGCGGCTGACCGGTGTCATCCACTTTCATGTCGTAGCCGTATACTATGCGGTATCCGCCGGCAATGCACTGCTCCTCTGCATCCCAGATGACCAGTTGCTTGACCTTGAAGGAAGGGTCTGTATCAAATGGTTCCAGATCGCAGGCAAGTCCGGTGCCGGCACCGCCCTTTCGGAAGGCTATTTCCCTTAATCGGCCTACTTCCCTTAATATATTGGGGAAGGAGGAGTCTATGCAGTAGACCTTGATGTCTCCGCGGGAGGCTTCAGTGAGCTCCGGCGCGCGGCTGAACTCCTCTTTAAGGAGGCCGATGTCTACGGGGTCAATAATGGGTTCCATTTTGGTTTAGTCTTGTTTTAGCGCGTACACTTGCTCTCTCACGTATTGCGCCCACAGGGTGTCTGATTTCTCAGATGTGAAGGTTTGCCAGGGGATAGGTTTCCCTATTACCATCTTGAAATGCTGCCCGCGGTAACGGAAGAGTTCGTCCGGGAGGGTGAACATCTCAAGGTTCAGTTTTATCTTGAACAGCTTGCGGAAGGCGGCAATTCTGTAAAAGCGCTTTGAGTTATGGCCTGAGAACCAGACAGGGATGACATCCCTCTTTGTCTCACGGCTCTTGGTTATGAAGGTCTTTTTCCACTCAAGGTCCTGGATTACGCCGTCAACCTTTCTTGAGCATGCTCCGGCAGGGAAATAGAGCACCTGGCGGTCACTGTGGAAGGCTTCATTGAGGAGACCTGCCAGTTCCCTTGCCTGAGCCCCCATCTTGTTTACCGGTATCAGATAGTTTGCAAGCTGCTTGATGTTGAGGAGGAAGCTGTTGGCGGGGGTTATGACCTTGTCATTATACTTCCTTGCCAGGAAACCAAGTTCAATTCCGGCATCGGCTCCGCCAAGAGGGTGATTGGAGGCAAAAGTAAAAAGGCCTTCGGGGGGAATGTTCTCTTCTCCTATTATTTCCACAGTAACGTCAATGTCCTTGAAGAAGCAGTCTACAAAGTCTGCTCCAACCTTTCCTTTGCGGAAATTACGGTTGAAGTCTTCCTGGTGGATGAACCTCCTGAGGAAACCCATGACAGGCCGCGGCAGCAGTTTGCCGTGGTTCACATTTCTCACAACAGCGTCTATGTCAATGAGAATGCTTTGGTTCTGGGGCATTTCCATATTCACAAAGATAATAAAAATATAAATAAAAGAGACATTCTCTTCT
This sequence comes from uncultured Bacteroidia bacterium, assembly GCA_902768955.1. GTDB lineage: Bacteria > Bacteroidota > Bacteroidia > Bacteroidales > UBA932 > Cryptobacteroides. The sequence continues at coordinate 7,803 of CACXNH010000085.1, forward strand.
CAAACCCATTGCCACCCTCGGCATTGTAAGAGGGAGGGGCCCACGAAGTGGGAGGGGTCGCGAAGCGACGGTTTGAGAAGAGAATGTCTCTTTTATTGACGATTAGAATACGTCAGGCTCTGAAGTTTTGGGCTCGTCGTCCTGGAAGCGGGGCTTGCGGGGGCCGTCATTGCGTTTTTCGCGGCGCTCTCCTTCGCGACGTGGACCACGGTCACCACCCTCGCGGCGAGGACCACGGTTACCGCCTTCCTTGCGGTCACCACCTTCGCGGCGGGGTCCGCGTTCACGCTTTGCGGGCTCTACATAGCCTTCGGGCTTCTCCTGGAGGGCGCGCATTGAAAGGCGCATCTTGCCGGTCTTGGCGTCAATCTCAAGGAGTTTCACGTCTACCTCATCTCCAACCTTCAGGACATCCTCAACTTTGTCGGTCTTGGTCCAGGCAATCTCACTAACGTGGAGGAGGCCTTCCTTACCGGGGAGGATCTCTATGAAAGCGCCGAACTCCAGGATGCTCACCACCTTTCCGTGGTAAACCTGGCCTGCCTCGGGAACTGCGCAGATGCCCTTGATGCGCTCAAGGGTTGCATCCATTGCAGCCTTGTCCGTGCCGAAGATATCCACAACACCCTTGGTGGTGCCGTCTCCGCAATCAACCTCGTCAATGGTAATGGTTGTTCCGAATTCCTTCTGCATACCCTGGATGGTTTCTCCGCCCTTGCCGATAACGGCGCCGATGAACTCTGCAGGGATCTCGATCTGTACCATACGGGGAACGAAGGGCTTGAAGTCCTCGCGGGGCTCCGGGATGGTCTTGAGCATCTCGCCCATAATGTGGATACGTCCCTGACGGGCCTGCTCCAGGGCTTTCTCAAGAACATCGTAGGACAGGCCGTCCACCTTGATGTCCATCTGGGTGGCGGTGATACCGTCCTTGGTGCCGGTTACCTTGAAGTCCATATCGCCAAGGTGATCTTCGTCACCGAGGATGTCGGTGAGGATTGCGTAGCGGTCGTTGGGGCGCTCTGCGTCCGTGATAAGGCCCATTGCAACACCCGCCACGGGCTTTTTGATCTTGACGCCGGCGTCCATAAGGGCAAGGCAACCGCCACAGACGGAAGCCATGGATGAGGAACCGTTGGATTCAAGGATATCGGAAACTACGCGCACGGCGTAGGGGAACTCGGGGGCTGTAGGGATAACGGGCTTGAGGGCACGCATTGCAAGGTTTCCATGGCCGATTTCACGGCGTCCGGTGCTGCGCTGAGGCTTTGCCTCGCCGGTAGCGAACGGAGGGAAGTTGTAGTGGAGGACAAACTGTTGGTCGTCCTGGATAAGGACCTCGTCCATCTCCTTCATATCCATCTTGGTGCCCAGGGTCACCGTTGCAAGGGACTGGGTTTCACCGCGGGTGAAGATGGCGCTGCCGTGGGCGCAGGGGAGATAGTCAACCTCGCACCAGATGGGGCGCACCTCATTTGTTGCGCGGCCGTCGAGGCGCTTGCCCTCGTCAAGGACAAGGTTACGCATGGCTTCCTTCTCTACGTCGTGGTAGTAGCGGTCAATCATTGCACCCTTAAGTTCAAGGTCTTCCTCGGAGAACTGAGCCTTGAATTCGTCGCGGATGGCGTTAAAGCCGTCCTCGCGCTCGTGTTTGGGCTTTGCGCTCTTTGCAAGCTCGTAGCACTTTGAGTAGCAGGCCTCGTGGACGGCAGTCTTCAGGGCCTCGTCTTCCTCGTCGTGAGGATAGTCCCTCTTAGTGCCGTCGGTTCCAAGCTCATGCATGAGCTCTTTCTGCACGCGGCAGTGCTTCTTGATTTCTTCGTGGGCGAACTTGATGGCTTCCAGCATATCGTGCTCGGAGACCTCGTTCATCTCACCTTCAACCATCATGATATTTTCCTCGGTGGCGGCAACCATCAGGTCAAGATCGGCCCTCTTGCCATCCTCGAAACCGGGGTTGATGACAAACTTACCATCGATGCGGGAAACCCTTACCTCAGATACGGGACCGCCGAAGGGGAGGTCGCTGGTGGCAAGGGCTGCCGATGCTGCAAGGCCTGCAAGGGCGTCCGGCTGGATGTCTTTTTCGGCCGATATAAGCATCACGTTCACAAATACTTCCAGGTGGAAGTCACTGGGCCACAGGGGGCGGATAGGGCGGTCTATGAGACGTGCGATGAGAATCTCATAGTCACTGGGACGGCTTTCCCTCTTGAGGAAACCTCCGGGGAAACGGCCGGCGGCATAATACTTTTCACGGTAATCCACGGTGAGGGGCATGAAGTCTGTGCCTTCCTTGACCTCAGTTGCGCAGGTTACTGTGGCGAGCAGCATGGTGCCGCCCATTTTCACTACGGCAGAGCCTGCGGCCTGTTTGGCCAGCTTGCCGGTCTCGATCTCGATAACCCTTCCGTCGGGCAGTTCGATGGTCTTTTTGATAATGTTCATTTGTTTACTACTGTTACGTCTTTCGTCTTGTATCGTCTGTCGGCGGCCGGAATTTATTTTTCGCGAAGTTTCGCGAAAAACCAAATTCCGCTCCGCCTAAAAATTATCGAAAAAAGGGGGCAGGATGCCTTGCATCCGTACCCCCAATGTGTTTTCCTTTGCGATTATCGGCGGAGACCAAGCTCCTTCACGATAGCCCTGTATCTCTCGATGTCAACGTTCTGAAGATAGTTCAGAAGCTGGCGGCGCTTGCTGACCAGGCGAAGAAGGGAGCGACGTGTTACAACGTCCTTCTTGTTCTTCTTCACGTGCTCTGTAAGGTGAGCGATACGGTAGGAAAATAAAGCAACCTGACTCTCAGGTGAGCCGGTGTCCTTATTGGACTTCCCGTACTTCGCGAAAATCTCTTGCTTTTTCTCAGGCTGTAAATATTCTGCCATTGTGCAATGAGTTTTGTTTGGTTATTGTGTCTTTGCGGGACCGCCCCGCAAAAAAGCCTGCAAATATACGGAAAATATTTTGAATAGCCAAATAATTTTGGATCTTCTCCTTCCTCATTTCCGGGCGTCCCTTCGTCATTCCCGGGCGTTCCTTCGTCATTCCCGGCTTGACCGGGAATCGCTTTTTCACTATATTTGTATGCTTAAAACCTTATTAATATGAAAATCGGCATTTGCAATGACCACGCTGGCGTGGAGTATAAGTTCAAACTGATGAAGATGCTCCAGAAAAGGGGTATCGAGGTTGTAAACTACGGCACTGACACGGAGGCAAGCGTAGACTATCCGGATTACGCCCACAGGCTGGCACGGGCCGTGGAGGGCGGGGAAGTGGACCTTGGAATAGCCCTTTGCGGCACCGGAAACGGCATGGCCATCACTCTCAACAAGCACCAGGGAATCCGTGCAGGCCTTGCCTGGGGCACTGCTATCGGCCATCTTGTGGCTCAGCATAACAATGCCAACGTCCTTGTCCTGCCGGCCAGGTTCATTAGTTACCGCCTGGCATCGGCCATAGTGCGCGAATGGCTTGACACCCCCTTCGAGGGCGGCCGCCATCAGAATCGCATTGACAAAATGCCCTGCCGATGACCTCTGGCCTCGTCATTCCCGGCTTGACCGGGAATCTCCCCTTGTCCCGTGACATTGCAGATTACCCGAAGGGAATAGTCCTTGCGGTGGATAAGCCGTACAGGTGGACATCGGCCGATGTAATCCGCAAACTCAAATTTGCCGCCATCAGACACTTCGGGAAGAAGAACCTGAAGGTGGGGCACGCCGGCACGCTGGACCCGCTGGCTACGGGTGTGCTGCTGGTGTGTATCGGCAATGCGTGCAAACGGGCTCAGGAGCTGCAGGATCACCCTAAAGAATATATCGCGCGCATACGTTTTGGCGCCACCACACCGTCCTACGATCTTGAGAAGGAGGTGGATCGCCGCTTCCCTTATGAACATATCACGGCTTCATCGGTCCGTAACGCCCTTCCCCAGTTTCTTGGCGAGCAGGAGCAGGTTGCCCCGCTTTTTTCCGCCAAGAGCGTAGACGGTGTCCGCGCCTACGAACTTGCCCGGAAACTCTACCGCTCAGGCCGTTTCTCTGAACTGGACTCCGCAGCCCTGGAAACCCTCCAGCGCAACAAGATAGTCATCTCAGAACTGGAACTGCTGGACTTCATTCCGGGGGGTGATGGAGATAGAGTCCGGGGGGCTTGTCCACCCCCGGACGAGTGTAGGGGGAGGGGCCCGCAGACTGAAGGGACGGTGAGCAAGCTTGCTTGGTCACCGGCACTGCAGGCTGTGGGAGGGGCCGGAGTGGAGCGAAGCGAAACGGAGTCCCCCCGGACTCTATCTCCATCACCATCGGCACGCATAAACGTAGCAGATACATCGGCCCTGGGGCTGCCGGAGGCAGTTATTCGCATTGCGTGCAGCAAGGGCACATACATCCGGGCGTTTGCGCGTGATCTTGGGGAGGCGCTGGGCTCCGGCGCGCACCTTGGCGGCCTTACCCGCACCTGCAGCGGTTCCTTCCGCATAGAGGACGCCCTCTCGCTGGACCAGGCCCTTTCGCTGCTGTAATAGCCGTTGAATGTAAGTTGCTCTGTATTAATAATTTATGCAAAAGCCCTTATGTAAATACGCATAGGGGTTTTACTGTAAGTTATTGAAAATGAATCAGTTCCATTTAACGGTCAAATGGAGAAACTTTGCTATCTGTTCATTCATTGAATATGTGTGCCTGCGAAGTAACAGGAACAGTTCNNAAAGTGCAAGGATGTCATGGATATCTTTCGGTTGCAGTTCCCGCAATATAATCCTGACCATAGCGGAATAATCCTTGTCAGTTTTGCCTACAAATGATTCCTTTATGTCGTGCTCATTCCCGGTAGTGGAGTGGACGGCAAGCAGAAGGTCCTCATAACTGTTGAAATACTTGAGGGCTGCATTGTAGTCAATAATGTTGTATGTGGATATGATAAAGTCTGTAAGTTGCTGCTTCTCATCGGTTGTAAGAGGCTCGTACAGCCTTTTGAGAAGAGCATATGGCAGATGCCGGCCAGCTTTGAACTGAGCCATTATCTCCTTTACTGCTTTCTGTACAGGCCAACGGGAGTCTCTTATGACAAGTTTCTGTGAGAAAGGATGGTCAGATACTGCATATGCCAGGAATGTCCATCGATAGTCCTCGGCCTTTCCAATCAGTTTTCGTTCAGGCGGATTGTTCCAAACATAGATAAGATTTGTCCTGACCTTTTTGTCGGTATACTTTGGGGCGCTACCGAAAGGAGTATCAAAAAGGGGACCTTTTCTGTGGCAGACCTTATTGTGCTCAAGAACAAAAAGGCTGGAGTAATCCCTCATAAATGCAGCCAACTCCAAAGAGGATGCCGCCTCGATAGAGAAGTGAGTATGGTCCGGCATAGGGCACATAGCCAGAATACGCACTTTATGCTTTCTTGCAGTGGTGCAGACAATGGTAAACCATACCAGATAATCCAGGTTGCTGTAGAAGATTACACCACCATCTGCAGTGCGCTGATAGCAGTGATTCAAGACATTTTTTTGAAATGACCGTTTTCGACTTTTCATATTCAAGATATAGAGCACAACAAACCACACCAACAGCGTGGGTGAATCTTGATCGGTCACCGCGAATATCGTAATCTTCTGTCTCATTTACAAATAAATTTGTACCTTAGCACTGCAAAAACTGAAAAATGACAAAGGAAGAGAAATATAAGTCACTTCTGCCTCAGGTGCAGGGGTTACTGGCCGGCGAGCCGGATTCGTTAGCCAATATGGCAAATCTTGCTGCGCTGCTTCATCAGGAAATGGGATTCTGGTGGACTGGCTTTTACCGTGTGGAGGACGAAGAACTGGTTCTTGGACCTTTCCAGGGACCCATAGCCTGCACGCGGATTGCCTATGGGCGGGGTGTATGCGGTACTGCCTGGAAAGAAAAGCGTACGGTAGTTGTTCCCGACGTAGAGCAGTTTCCCGGCCACATCGCCTGCAGTGCGGCATCCAGAAGCGAGATAGTGGTTCCTGTCTGGCACAAAAACAAGATCACGGCTGTCCTTGATATAGACAGTAAGGAACTTGGAACTTTTGATAAAACAGACAAGAAGTATCTTGAGAAGATGGCGGGCCTTGTCTATGGGCCGCAAAAAGACATCTGGTTTGCCGCAGGCTGTTTTTGGGGTGCCCAGAAGTTTTTCAAACGCATAGACGGCGTAGATTTCACAGAGGTGGGATTCGCAAACGGTCAAACTGAAAACCCCACTTACAAGGAAGTTTACACAGATACCACTGGTCACGCAGAATGCGTACACGTGAGGTATAATCCGGATGTTGTTTCTCTAACAAAACTCACAGAACTCTTCTTCAAGGTTATTGACCCTCTGAGCCTGAATAAACAGGGAGAAGATGAGGGAACACGTTATCGTACAGGCGTGTATTATGACAATCAGAAGGATGCAGCAGTGCTCACGGAGGTCTTTTCGCAGGTTAAGGATTCCCTGGGGGTGAAGGAAATGCCTGTTGAACTACTCCCTTTATACTGTTTTTATCCGGCCGATGAATACCATCAGGACTATCTGGACAAAAACCCCGGCGGTTACTGCCACATTCACTGGTGGCCGTCGAATGAAAACGATTGACGGACTTTAAATCCTTCCCAGCCGCTCAGCCACGTAGCCCATACGTCGGGCAAACTCTTTTCGGCCGATGAAACTGAGGATGGCTGCGATGCCAAGGCCCGATGCCGCTCCGGTGAGGGCCAGACGGAGGCTGTTCATTACCTTGCCCATGGGGTATTCCCTCATCTTGATGTAATCTTCCAGGGCGTGCTCAAGGGCATCGGCCTCCATAGTGCCGCGATAGACGTCGAGGTCGTCGAAGCCGAACTCCGCGCCGGAGATGTACTGGCAAACCTCGAAACAGTTCTCGTAGTGGTCCGGGTTCCAGAACTTGTCCACGTCCTTGGCAAGGAAGGGGGCGGTTTTGGTGTCGTCATACACCTTTGCCCTTGGATCTACGGGCCGATTAGGATCTACCGGCTTTGACGGCAGTCCTGCGCCGGCCTTGATGCCGAACTCCTCAAACTGACTGGGCGCCACGAAGAGGTATGCGGCAATATCCCACATATCTTTAACGAAGGTAGCGCGCTCTTTCACAAGTTCAACCACGGCCTCAACGTATTCACGGGTGAAGATGTGGTTGGTGAAATCTGCACCGAATCCCTCGAAGGATGCGCCGGCGGTAAGGGCGTTGCAGGGGCAGTCAACCACCTTGCAGCCGTGGTCCTCCAGGACGGGGATGAAGAGGTCCGTGAGTTCCCGGGTGGTCTTGAGACGGAGGTATTCCTTGTTGTACCACTTGGCCTTATCGGGGTTGAACTTTGCACCGGCTTTCTGGACTTTATCCAGGGAGAACGCCTCTACAAGCTGGTCAAGTGTGAACATTTCGCGGTCATCGCCGGGGTTCCAGCCAAGCATTGCAAGAAGGTTCACGAAAGCCTCGGGGAAATAGCCGTCCTCACGGTAGCCGTGGGAAACCTCACCGGTCTCAGGGTTCTTCCAGGCCAGGGGGAACACAGGGAAGCCCAGTTTGTCACCGTCACGCTTGGAAAGTTTTCCATTGCCGACAGGCTTCAGGAGCAGGCTCAGGTGGGCAAAGCGGGGCATTGTGTCAGTCCAGCCAAAGGCCTCATAGAGCATATAGTGAAGGGGAAGGGACGGGAGCCACTCCTCTCCGCGGATCACCTCCGTGATTTCCATAAGGTGGTCGTCCACAATGTTTGCAAGATGGTAGGTGGGGAGTTCATCGGCCCTTTTCCAAAGGACTTTGTCGTCAAGGGTGTCGGTATTCACCTCCACGTGGCCGCGGATGAGGTCGTCCATTTTCACCACGCGGTTCAGGGGCATCTTGAAGCGGATGGTCCAGTCCGTAGTGGTGTCAAGAAGATTCTGCACTTCATCCTGGCTGAGGCTCAGGGAGTTGCGGAGGCTGCCGCGAGTGGCGGCGTTGTACATGAAAGTATCACCTTTGGCCTCAGCCTCTGAACGCCTTGCATTCAGTTCATCGGCACTGTCAAAAGCATAATATGCCCAGCCCTTCTCTACCAGTTCTTCTGCGAACTTTCTTTAGAGTGGCTTTCGCTGGCTCTGGCGGTAAGGGGCGTGGGGGTGCCTTTCGCTTGCAGTTTCCACAACCTTTCCGTTCTCCACTCCTTCATCGGGGATGATGCCGCACCACTGGAGGGCCTCAATTATATACTGTTCCGCTCCGGGCACAAAGCGGTGGGAGTCAGTGTCCTCTATACGGATGATGAAATCACCGCCCTTTTGCTTGGCATACAGGTAGTTATACAGAGCCGTACGCACGCCGCCCATATGGAGCGGACCGGTGGGAGACGGAGCAAATCTTACGCGTGTTCTTCTTTCCATAAGTGTCATTCCTATTGAGGATGCAAATTTAGCGGATTCCACGCACAATTGCAACCGTTGAATGCAACTGATTGTCTAGTAAGTATTTATAACAAAACCCCTATGCATATTTACATAGGGGTTTTCGCTTAACATATTGAAACACAAGCGTTTGCATTCAACGCCCACTGAAAGGATCAGTGCTGCCGGCGAATGGCCGGGATGTTTTCGAGGTCGGCGGTGGGCTGGCCGGGCTCTACGCAGAGCACGGGGCGCACTTCCGTGGAGAAGTTGAAGCTGCGGGCGTTGTCGGAGTTGTTGTAGCCGATCTTGATGGTTTCAGCAGAGCCGGGAAGCGTTACCTCCGTACCGTGTTCGGCCTGTTACCACTGGAAATTCTCATCGATAACCACCAGGTTCCCAAGGTCCTTGTTGAGGCCAAGTCCGCCAAGGTCCATGTGGAATCCTGTCACGATGGCGGTGATTCTCACCTTGTCTCCAAATTCGGGGTCATCATCCCAGATTATGCCCTTCTTGAAGTGATTGGCATCTCCAGTGTAGGCCGATATCATGTCGTCAATCTTCTCAAGGTCGCTCATCTTGGCGCCCTGTTCATTGTTTCCGGTAGTGATGTTGAGAAGTACGTTCTTAGCTGTCTTAAGGTCGAAATCGTTCAGGAGCGGGCTCTCGAAAGCGCCCTTCACGGCATCCTGGAGGCGGTTGGGTCCTGTGCCCTCACCACTTCCCATAAGAGCCATTCCGCTGCCGCGCATCATCTTGCACACATCCTGGAAGTCCACGTTGATGTAGCCGGGTTTGGATATTACCTCGATAATGCCGCGGACTGCAGTTGCCAGCACTTCATCGGCCTTGGGGAAGGCCTCCTGGATGAGGGTGTCTCCAAAGAACTGGTACAGTTTCTCATTATTGATGATAAGGAGGGCGTCCACATTCTTTTCCAGTTCGTGGATGCCGTCAACGGCCTTTGACTGGCTCTCGTTGCCCTCGTTCTTGAAGGGGATGGTGACAACTGCCACGGTAAGGATGCCACGGTCCTTGGCCATCTTTGCAATGACGGGTGAAGCGCCTGTGCCCGTGCCTCCGCCCATGCCGGCGGTGATGAAGAGCATCTTGGTGCCGCAGTCCAGAACCTTGGCGGCAATCTCGTCCTGGCTCTCCAGGGCGGCGTTACGGCCGGCGGTAGGGTCAGTGCCTGCGCCAAGTCCGTTGTTGCCCATCTGGATCTTAACCGGAACCTCGCTTATCTGGAGGGCCTGGGCATCGGTGTTGCACACTATGAAACTGCAGCCCTGGATGTTCTGCCTGTACATGTAGTTCACGGCATTGCAGCCGCCGCCGCCCACGCCGATAACCTTTATGATGGAGTTCTCCTGGCTCCAATTGTCTGGGAAAATGTCTTTGTCAGTGATCATAACGTATCCTCCTACTGTTTATTGGCCTCGTCGTAAATCTTGAGGGCGGTGTTTTCCACGGTATTCCAGAATATTGAGAAGAAGCCTGTCTTCTCTCCCTTGGGCTTGGGTATCTTCACCTTCTTTGTCTTCTTCTCTTTAGGCCTTGGTGCCTCTTCCACAGGACCCATCTCCTCCGGGGTGAACAGTGTGTCGATGGGAGTCTCATCTGTGACTTCAACCTCTATGGTCTCTACTTCCTTGTGCTCCTGAGGCTTTTCAGGTACGCTCACGCAGTCCGGAAGTTTGTCTTCCTTTGCCGCCAGCACCATTCCTATGGCCGACGTTGCCGCAGTGCTGTAAACCCCGCTTCCCACCGATGCCGAGAACATGTAGCGTGGATATCCCTTGCGGACATCATACCCGGACATTTCCTTCACAAGGTTCACGAAGTTTGCAAGCTCAGCGCCGCCGCCGGTAATAACCATGCCGCTTCTCAGGGCATTCTGCAGGCCGCTTTCCTGGATGTAATACAGGACGGCGCTTACAATCTCGCGGGCGCGGCAGTCCACAACCTCCGATATATAGCGCACCGGAACCTCCTTGTAGGGCTCCGTGGTACGTATCTGCAGCACCTTCTCACTCAGGGAAGCAAGTTTTCCGGGGAGGCAGGCTCCAAAACGCTTCTTGATCTTCTCTGCAAGGTCGTCGGAGATTGAACACTCCGTACGGATATCGTTTGTGATGCTCTTTCCGCCAAACGGGATTGAAGCATAGTGCCTCATTATGCCGCCCTGATAGATGGCAATCGAGGTTACGCCTGCGCCTACATCCACAAGGGCCACGCCTGAGGACATCTCCACGGGGCTCAGTACCGTACGTGCAACCACATCCGGGAGGAAATACTTCTTGGCTACGGCAATGCCCAGCTGATTGAATATCTTGTCCAGTGAGACAGTTGCTCCCCTCTTTCCGATAAACACCTTGAAATTGCCTTCCAGGGCACTTGAAAGGGTGCCTACAACCTCACTTTCCACAAGCTGGATTTCATCGTCTATGGAGAAGGACTGGGCCACTGCGCCGTACATTATCTGCTTTTCCGGATTGGGGAGGGGATAGGTCTCAAGCGCTATGGACTTGAGGGCCTGTACTTCCTCGGCCGATATATACTCTTCAGGAGTGGTGCGCTCTATGCGACCCGATGCGGTCACCTGGGTGACTTCGCTGCGGGGCATGCCCACCACAACCTGCAGGATGTGGATCATGAGCTCTTTCTCCGCCTCCTCGATAGCTTCCTTCAGGCGCTCGGAAGCCTTCATCGGGTTTGTAATCATACTGGCCCTGATGCCGTCGGACGGCGTTTCCCTGTAATACACAATCTGGACATCGTCGCCTATCACCCTGGCAACGCAAAGCCCGAACTTGGAACTTCCAAGGTCAATTGAGGCTATGTATTTTTCTTCTTCCATATACTTATTGTTTTATTTTCTGCAGATAAGTTGTCCGGCATAGCGGAGGTCCACCGTTCCGTAGTAACCAGGATTCCTGGAAGGCACAACGGTGTCATAGTACCTTCCCATCAGGTATAGTTTTTCTTCAACCCTCACAGGCTGTCCAAAAAGGAAGCGTTCTTTTCCCTCAAGGGGCTGCAGCACCAGGTCTCCGTCCCCGGATGCCGTAATCCTCCGTATGTTCTTTTCCCAAACAGTGCCTTTCAAACTGACCACAAAACCAAGGATACGGCTCATCCACTCCTTGTGGGCGGGGTTTGAAAGCTGGCCCTTGTACCCGTCTGGAACACGGAAGGGCAGCTTCCCGTCCACTACCGGAACTGATGCGCCGCCGCGTTCCTGGAGCGGGAAGATGAAGCCTTCTGAGTCGGCGTAGAAGCCGGCGCCACCGTCGTCGAAGCGCACCAGGGGCTCTCTCTGTGAAAGCTGAACATGGAGGATGCCGTCATCGGTGATCCAGGCCTCGCAGTGCTTTACGGCACTGTGTCCGGTCACGATGCTTTCTATTCGCGTGAGGTCCACGCTGTCCAGAGGCAGCCCTGCGTATGCGCGATATTCCGTGTCAAGCCACAGTTCAATGTCTTCCCGGCCCACGAAGTTCCTCTGAAGGGAATCAGTCACAATCACATCCAGGGTACCTTTACCCTGGCATGTACGCGTGCGGAGAGCACTGCGGGACATCCGGAGCGTATAGCTCCAGAGAATCAGGCAGGCCACAACAAGAAGAAGGCCAAGACCGCGGCGTACAATAGGCTTCATTTCATGAATCCATTAAATGTTAAACGTTACCCCCTCCCGAAACCCCTCCCCTCGGGAGGGACTTTAATCTACTCTTAAGCAGTTCGGTTATAGGCTCAATGAACCTGTCAATGTTACCGGCACCAAAGCTTACAAGGACGTCAAGGGGCTCCTGGGCCAGGTAATCCATCAATTCCTCTTTCTTAAGGAGCACTTTCTCAGGTGCGGTCACGTCCTTGAAAATAATCTCCGACGTAACCCCGGGGATGGGCTCTTCACGTGCTGGATAGATGTCAAGGAGGATGAGTTTATCCACCTTTGAAAGAGCCGCTGCAAACTCGGGGGCAAAGTCCCTTGTACGGGTGTAAAGGTGCGGCTGGAAAATGGCCGTAAGCTTGCGTCCCGGGAAAATGTCCCTCATGGAGGATATGGCCGAAGAAAGCTCTGCGGGATGATGTGCGTAGTCGTCAATATAGGACAGGCGGGGACTGTTCACGTGTACCTCCAGACGGCGTTTTACGCCTTCAAATGTGCCGATGGCCGCCTTCACCGCCGCCGGTTCAATCCCGTAGGAAAGGGCAATTGCTGCCGCTGCAACGCTGTTTTCGGCATTCACCCAGCCGGGAGCTCCCACGCGTATGTCCTCTATCACGCCACCGGGATAGTGGAGGTCATAGTGGAAGTAACCGCAGTCGTCGGGGCAGGGATTACCGGCATAGAAATCGGCCGATGAATCAGTATAGTGATAGCTCAGAAGGCGTGCCCTGGTGTCGGACTGGACAATGGGGGTGCCAAGCTTTGCGATGAGTGTTCCGCTCACCTGGGATGCAAAGGCCTTGAAAGCCTCCACCACGTGGGCGTAGTCTCCATAGATGTCAAGATGGTCGGGGTCTACCGCTGTAATCACTGCTATTTCAGGGAAAAGCTGGAGGAATGAGCGGTCAAATTCATCGGCCTCCACAACGGCGGTCTCTGTCTTTGACATGAGAAGATTGGTGCCGTAGTTGCGGGAAATGCCGCCGAGGAATGCACTGCAGCCCTCTCCTGAAGCTGTGAGGATGTGTGCCGTGAGCGTACTTGTGGTAGTTTTTCCGTGTGTTCCGGCAACAGCCAGGCACCTCTGGTCCTTGGTGATTTCTCCAAGCGTGCGGGAGCGCTTCAGCAGAGCGTATCCGCCTTCGCGGGCCTTCAC
>CACXNH010000086.1 GCA_902768955.1 uncultured Bacteroidia bacterium
CAACTCTGCCTGTGCGCGTGATGATACTCCTTGGAATCCGCAGGCTGTTTGTTTCCAACGCGGCCGGCGGCACCAACCTTGGGTATCACGTGGGAGACCTCATGATCATCAAAGACCACATCAACCTCCTGCCCAATCCGCTTATCGGCCCCAATCTCTCAGAATTCGGGCCACGCTTCCCCGATATGACGCGCCCGTATGATCCGGGTCTCATAAGGATGGCGGAAGAAATTGCCGCCGAGAAAGGCATTCCTCTCCAGAAGGGCGTATACGTCGCATGCAGCGGTCCCTCCTATGAAACGCCCGCAGAGTACCGCTATTTCCGTTCAATAGGGGCCGATGCAGTGGGAATGAGCACCACCCCGGAGGTAATTGTGGCTCGTCACAGCAGCATTCCGGTGTTTGGAATATCTGTAATAACGGACGTTGCCCATGACACAGAAAACGACGATTACGTGACGGACGGAGAGGCCATTGTGAAGGCCGCAGACGCCGCAGCAGATAAAATGACTGCACTCATCAAAGAAATGTTGGCGCAGCTTTAAAATTTTTTGTATTTTTGCATAATGTAACCGGTTATGCTGGAGAATATTAGAAATAATATTGAGCAGCTGATTGCGCGCTATGAGGCTGTGAAGGCGGAAAATGAGAAACTTCGCCTGGAGTTACTAGCGTGCAAGGAAACCGGCAATGCCCAAAAGGCAAAGATAATGGAACTGGAGTCGGAGGTATCGTCCCTGCTCCTGTCACAAGCTTTTAACGCCGCACCCGGTGAGGACGCCAAGGCCCGGCTGGATTCACTTATAAAGGAGATAGACAAGTGCATCTCCGCATTGGAGGAGTCGTAATGGGTCAGAAGATAACTCTAAAAATAGCCGGTCGTGACTATAACCTCACGGCCCAGTCTGAAGAGCAGGAGGCCACCCTCCGCCGCGCCGCGGATGCAATTAATAGCCGCCTGGATGCATATACACTGAGTCATCCCGGCAAAACTGCACTTGAGCTGATGTCCCTTGTGGCCCTGAATGAAACTCTTTTCCGTATGAACGTACAGAAGGAAATAGAGCAGTACAAGGCCTCTGAGGAAATGCTTGGACAGGATCTTGAACGTTATCTGAAAGACAATAAATAAGCCGCCGGTATCGAAAGCTGAAAACAACACGTTCTTTTGAACCGGGTGCACTTAGGCCGTGGATGGCGGGCCCGCCATAGAGCGGGATACCTGAATCGGCCGGAACCCAAATCTTATTCATTAAGATTTTCTGACTGGATACGGCGGCTTTCTTTCCATATCTATTGCCTGTTTGCAAGCACATAACACTCAATATATATGGACCTGATATCTTTAATAATCGGATTTGTAGCCGGAGCAGCAATAGCCCTGGCGGCATACATAGTGATAAGGCGCTCCATCCTTAAGGGAAAGCGCGATGAAATCCTTGAAAAGGCAGAGGTAGAGGCGGAAAAGATCAAGAATGACCGCATCCTCCAGGCCAAGGAGAAGTACCTCTCGCTCAAGAGCGAGCATGAGAAGATGGTCAATGAATCCAATGCACGCATCCATGACGCGGAAAACCGTGTGAGACAGAAGGAGAATACCCTAAACCAGAAGATTGGGGAGAATGACCGGAAGAGCCGTGAACTTGACGCCCAGAAGGCTGCCGTGAAGGCCCGTGAGGATGAATATGACCGCCTCCGAGACCAGGCTATACGCCAGATTGAGGAAGTGGCCGGCATGACTGCCCAGGAAGCCAAGACCCAGCTCATGGAGCAAATGAAAGCGGAGGCCCGCACTGAGGCCCAGGCATACATCAATGACTGCATTGATGAGGCCCGCCTCAACGCCGCAAAGGAAGCAAAGCGCATTGTGATCAACACCATCCAGCGCACCGCCACCGAAACCGCAATAGAGAATGCCGTTACCACTTTCCCCATTGAGAACGACGAAATAAAAGGACGTATCATCGGCCGTGAAGGACGTAATATCCGTGCCCTGGAGGCTGCTACGGGCGTAGAGATTGTGGTAGATGACACCCCCGACGCCATCCTTCTCAGCGCTTTTGACCCTGTGCGCAGGGAGGTTGCCCGCCTTGCACTCCACCAGCTTGTGGTAGACGGCCGTATCCACCCGGCACGTATTGAAGAGGTTGTCACAAAGGTGTCCAAGCAGCTTGAGGAAGAGATCCTTGAAACCGGCAAACGCACCTGCATAGACCTTGGCATCCACGGCCTTTCAATGGAGCTTGTACGTCTTATCGGCCGAATGAAATACCGTTCATCATACGGCCAGAACCTCCTGCAGCACTCCCGTGAGGTAGCTTCCATCTGCGCCATTCTGGCTTCTGAGCTTGGCCTCAACCCCAAGATTGCAAAGAGGGCTGGTCTGCTGCATGATATCGGCAAGGTTTCAGAGGAAGACCCTGATCTCCCTCACGCACTCCTTGGCATGAAGCTGGCAGAGCAGTACAAGGAAAAACCGGAAATCTGCAATGCAATCGGCGCTCACCATGAAGAGACTGAGATGACATCCCTCTATGCCCCGCTGGTGCTTGTTGGAGACGCCATCTCAGGCGCACGTCCCGGTGCACGCCGAGAAGTTATCGAGAGTTATATCAAGAGGCTGCGCGGCATGGAGAACCTTGCCGGCGCTTATCCCGGTGTAACCAAGGCCTATGCCATCCAGGCCGGGCGTGAACTCCGCGTGATTGTGGGCGCAGAACAGGTCTCGGACCATGATGCAGAGATCCTATCCGGAGAGATTGCCAAGAAGATCCAGGACGAAATGACCTATCCCGGCCAGGTCAAGATCACGGTAATCCGTGAAACCCGGTCTGTTGCTTACGCAAAGTAGTGTCGGCCCGGTCTTGCCCGTGGAGGTAACTAATTGAACCACTGCGGTTTATGCAAAAACGATTACCTAATTTTAGGTAATCGTTTTTGCATATTATACTTATAATCAATTACTTATCTCCACGGCCTCCGAACATCAGTTCCATATCGGCAGCGATTGCTGGACCGGCAAGTGACTCCGGAACAAACTTCCAGGAGCCTATCACGGAAGGGTTGCCGATGACCTCAGGATCTATGGAGCCGTTCTCCATAAGGTAATCGTAAAGAATGTTACGGATCTCAGGATAGCGCGCCACAACGCGTTCACCTATATTGTCAGTGTCTATGCCAACTTCCTGCAGCAGGTTGCCGCCGCCGCTTGCGCGGTATGAGGTCATGGCAACGTTGTAGGTACGGGAAGGATCGAAGGCGCTGCCATCGGCCATAGAACTGACTGAGACACGTGAGCCGCGGGGCTTTGTCACATCCACAGTGTAGTTGATACCTGCGGCGGAGTCAAAGTTGTAAGACTGCCCCACAAATGACCATCCCTTCTGCATTGTGCGCGGATTATCCCTCTGGACTATGTTGAGGACGTGGTCTCCGGGGGTTGACGCTGTGACAATCCAGCGGTCATAGGATGCTTCCAGATACCTCACAATCTCATCTCCGGTCATTTTGACAACGTAGAGCTGGTTCTCAAACGGGTAGATTGTGAAAAGGTCATTGAAAAGAAGTATACCGGCCTTGACGGTTCCGTTATAAGTGAGGGGCGCAGCAATTGAAATCTCTGCGGGTTTCTGGTTAATGCAGAGCGTATGGATAAGGTTTATGTAATCACTCATTCCTGCATAGGCTTCACGGGTGCGGAGATCCACGTTCAGGACACCCACTTCCTGGAGCGTAAAGGCCTTTACAGTCTCATATTCCTTGCGGAAGTGTTCACGCATCTGAGGGTCTGCATTTTGGGCCTTGATGGGGATAAGGCCAGCCTCATATGACTTGCTCACAATCTTCCTGTCTTTGACACTGAGATGGATCTTACCACAGGCAAGGTAGCGCGTGTGGCTGCCGGAATTCATCAGAACTATTGAGTCACGGGTTTCCACAAAGGGACGGTGGTCGTGGCTGCAAATGACAAAATCCGCTCCGCGAACGCTGTTCAGTACATCCATGGCCTCTGCCTCCGGGTTATTGCCGTCTCCAGTGCCTGTTGCGGAATGAACGCCTACGACAACTACGTCCGGATGCTCTTTGGCCCTGACATAGTCTACATCCTTCTGCACGCGGGGAGCGATACGGTCAAAGTGCATTCCACTCCAGAGTTCCTCACCCAGCCAGGCGTTGATATTGGCATTCTGGTAACCAAGCACTGCTACCTTGAGGCCACCTTTCCTGACAATCTTGTAGAGGGGGAAGTAGGATTTTCCGTTGTCGTTGCGTATGGCATTGCCGGCAAGAAGAGGGATGCCGTAGGCCGATAATTCACGGTTTACGCGGTCATAGACCTTATGCCCTGTTTCTACGTCGTGGTTACCCCAGACCACAGCATCGTAGTCCATATAGTGAAGGATACGCGGGAAAAGATGCGGGGAAAGTGTGTCTATATAGTTGTAATAGTATGCGGCGTTGTCTCCCTGAAGGCAGTCTCCGGCATCTATAAGGAGGACATTGTCCCTGCCATCGGCCTTACGGACACTGTCTACGAGGGTGTTGACCGCAAAAAGGGAATTCTTGATGCGGCCTCCCACATAGGTAGAGTCAAACCAGGAGCCGTGGACGTCGTTGGTGGAGAGAACCGTGAGGGTGTAATCTCCGTCCCTGGGGGCACGGGCACAAGAGAAAAGCGTAAGGCAGAGCACCGGGATGATGAGTGCGCGGATATTCATATGCTGCTATCTTCTGAATCTTGACATCTGCTGCATAAGGGAGCCGGTAACTGCGCCCTTCATGAGTTTGCGGGTGCCCTCGAACTGCTTGAGGAGTTTGTTAACTTCCGGAAGGGAAGTTCCGGAGCCGTCGGCAATCCTCTTGCGGCGTGAGCCGTTGATTGCCTCAGGGTGCTCCCTCTCATATGGAGTCATGGAAAGGATGATGGCCTCCGTGGACTTGAAGGCATCGTCAGGGATATCAACGTCCTTCATGGCCTTGTCCATGCCGGGAATCATGCCTGCAAGGTCCTTGATATTACCCATCTTCTTTACCTGCTGGATCTGCTGATAGAAATCCCAAAGGGTAAACTGGTCCTTGGCCAGTTTCTTCTTCAAGGCGCGGGCCTCTTTCTCGTCAAACTGCTCCTGGGCCTTCTCCACAAGGGAAACCACGTCTCCCATGCCCAGGATACGGTCTGCTATACGATTGGGATGGAAAACGTCCAGCGCCTCAAGTTTTTCGCCGGAAGAGACAAACTTGATGGGTTTCCCAACCACGGCCTTGATGGAAAGGGCTGCACCGCCACGGGTGTCTCCGTCCATCTTGGTGAGTACAACGCCATCAAAGTCAAGGCGGTCATTGAACACCCTGGCGGTTTCCACGGCGTCCTGGCCTGTCATGGCGTCTACCACAAAGAGGGTCTCCGTAGGATTGAGAGCCTTATGGAGGGCCGATATCTCGTTCATCAGTTCCTCATCCACTGCAAGGCGGCCGGCGGTATCCACAATCACAACCGGGAAGCCTTCTGCCTTAGCTTTCCTGACGGCTTCCTGAGCAATCTTGATTGGATCTTTCTCCCCTTCCACGGTGAAAACGGGAACCTCAATGCTTTCTCCCAGTACCTTGAGCTGCTCTATTGCAGCGGGACGGAAGGTGTCGCAGGCGGCAAGAAGGACTTTCATCCCCTTCTTGGATTTGAGGTGCAGGGCAAGTTTGGCGCTGAAGGTGGTTTTACCGGAACCGTTCAGACCAGCCACCAGCACTATGCCGGGATTTCCCTTCACATTGATCTCCTGGGCCGATGAACCCATGAAATCGGCAAGCTCATCCCTCATGATCTTGACCATCATCTGCTGGGGCTTCACTGCCGTGAGAACGCCAGTACCGATAGCTTTGTCCTTGACACGGTTGCAAAAATCCTTTGCCACCTTGTAGCTTACGTCTGCGTCCAGAAGGGCCTTGCGGATATCCTTGACGGTTTCCGCTATGTTGATTTCAGTAA
Organism: uncultured Bacteroidia bacterium; assembly: GCA_902768955.1. GTDB lineage: Bacteria > Bacteroidota > Bacteroidia > Bacteroidales > UBA932 > Cryptobacteroides. Next base: position 5,984 of record CACXNH010000086.1, read on the forward strand.
TTTTTCCTTCACCCTTGAGTATCTTGAATGATCTCTCAAGTCTTTCCTGCAAATTCTCGAACATACGTACATTTTTAGTGTGCAAATATAGCAATTTCTGCGTTCATAAGAAAAAAGAAACGTTTCACGCGTTGTTTCACGTGAATCCCAAAAAACATTTCAAAAAGTATTTACGTTTGACGGGGGGCTGCTGCCGAAAAGCGCTTTACCTTTGGCAAAACGCATGAGAAATGGAAAAAATGTTGAAATGGATGGTGATAGTTCCGCTGGTGGCGGGGCTCGCCGCTTGTGATGATTTTGGAAAGTTCCCTTCGGCCGACACCCACGGGGAACTCCAGTGGGAGATTGACAGGGAGTCCGTTGCCAAGGCCGGAACCCAGCTTCCCGACATTAACGACTTCCTGCTGACTATTAAGGACAGTAAAGGTGTAACCCTCTATGATGGCACCTACGGGGACTCCCCCGCCAAACTCACGGTGCCTGCCGGCAGTTATACGATATCAATAGTTTCCGGAGAATTCACCTCCCCTGCATTCTCACATCCAGTGTACGGGACGGAGGAAGTTGTGGTGATCAAGGCCGGGGAGAGCGCCTCGGTAAATCTTGGCTGCACCCTTCTCAACTGCGGAATAAGGCTAAGGATAGCATCCAACTTCCTTACCAGTTTCCCGGGAGGCGTGATGTATGTAAAACAGGGATCGGCCAAACTCATGTACGCATACAGGGAAGACAGGATTGCGTATTTCAAGCCCGGGGAGATTGCCGTGGTGCTCTACAATGAGGGGAAGGAGGAAACCCTTTTCACCCGCACCCTGGATGCGCGTCAGATACTCACGGTGAGCATATCGGCCCCAGGGGAGGCCGATGGCTCAGACTCATCCATAAAGGTGAGCCTTGACACCAGCAAGACATGGCTTACGGACAGCTGGGTGATAGGCGGGGACAATTCCGGCGGGGGCCCTGGCGGCGAATCAGTTCCGGATGCATGCTCCGTGGCCGATGCACGCGGGAGAATCGGCCAGAAAAACGTGTGGGTATATGGCTATATCGTTGGAGGAGACCTTACTACGTCGGCAGGCGGGGATGCCAAGACTGCAGGAATCACAAAACAAACCCATCTTGCCATGGCCGACCGCTCCTCAATCACTGACAAGACATCATGCATTGCCGTAGAGCTGCCACAAGGTTCTAGCTTCCGTCGCGACGCTAACCTGCGCGACTACCCACAGTTGCTGGGCACCGAAATCTATGTAAAGGGTACTCTGGCATCACTAATGGGCATGGCAGGTATTACCGACAACAGTGGCTCTAGCGATGAATACAAACTCTCGATGATGACCGGTGGCGTTA
>CACXNH010000087.1 GCA_902768955.1 uncultured Bacteroidia bacterium
CAGCAGCTTGGTTTCAGCCTGGACGAAACAACCCTCCAGCGTATTGAAGTTGCTTATCATTCAGAATCCAGGGATGAACTGTTCTATAATATCGGCCTTGGAAACCAGAGCCTTGAAAATCTTGAAGAGGTACTGAAGAAGTCTTCCGGCTCCAGGATATCATGGCTCAGGAGGGTCCTTCACCTGGAGGAAAAACCTGAAGAGGAGAAGGCCGAAACCTTTATCATCGGCTCTTCGGACCCTGATGCCCCGCGTTTCTCCATTGCAACCTGCTGCAACCCCATCCCAGGAGACCCGGTGATTGGATTCAAGGCCCCGGACGGCGTTGTTACGGTGCACAAGAAGAGCTGCCGCGTGGCGGAGCGCATTGCCGCGTCCCACGGAGACTGGGTGGTTGTCCCCAAGTGGCTGGACCAGGCCGAAGACCGCTCCTTCCTTGTGAGGATCTCCCTGAAGGGAATAGACAGAATGGGCCTTCTCAACGAGATTTCCCGTTATGTGTCCCTGGTTATGGGCGTAAATATGAGAAAGCTCTCCCTGCAGGCCGAAGGCGGTATCTTTGAAGGCTTCATAGACCTCTATGTACACACCAGGGAAACCCTTGAGGAGATGATGAAGAATCTGCAGGCAATTGAGGGAATAGAAAATGTGACCAGAACGGAAATATGAACCTGAGGAAATTCATACCCCTTATACCCGTGGCCTTCATCCTTGGGAGCCTGATGTTCCCGTGGGGCTGCGCAAACACCACTACACCCCCTTCAGGTGGTGACAAGGACACCATTCCACCGGAGATGACAAAGATATCTCCACTGCCCGGAACGGTTAACGTGAACCCGCATAAGACCAAACTGGTGTTCTCTTTCAACGAGTACGTCAAAATAAAGGATGCCAACGGTATCTTCCTTTCTCCCCCGCTGGAGAAAAAGCCAAAGGCGGTGATCAAGGGAAAGTCTGTTGTGGTGAGTTTTGAAAGTGACCTTGACACCAACACCACTTATACGCTGGACCTTACCGGCGCCATTGCCGATAACAATGAGGGCAACATGTTCCAGGGCTTTACCCTGGTGTTCTCTACGGGCCCTCAGATAGATTCCATGTGCCTTACAGGCCTTGTGCAGGATTTTGAGACCCTCAAGCCCATGAAGGCCGTTACCGTGATGCTCTATAAGGACCATACAGATTCCGCCGTCTTTCTGAAACGTCCCTATGCTGCCGCCAAAACCGACGACTGGGGCTTTTTCAGCATACGTAATATCAAGGATACAGTGTACAGTGTATATGCCGTCAAAGATGAGAACAACAATAACATGTATGATCCTGAGACAGAGCGTATCGCCTTCCTGGATTCCCTGTTCAGGCCGTCTATAGTTTATAACGATTCAATCTATGAGCTCAAGAAGTTCGATATGAAGGATACAGCCCTGTGCCTTGCCAGAAAGACTGACTTTGAGCTCAATATGTTCCGAGAGAAGCCTACAAAACAGCTCATTGTCAAGAAGGAAAGGGTTGGAGTACGTACTGCTTACCTCACCTTCATGGCCCCTGATGCCGTTATACATGACATGAGGATCAAGGGCCTGCCGCGTGAAAAGCTCATCTCCCAGTTCAACCCCCAGAAGGACTCCCTTGAAATCTGGGTCAACGACCAGAGGAAGATGCCCGACACCCTCCAGCTTGTGATAAAATACGACAAGACGGATACTACAGGAAAGCTTGTCCCCACGGAAGAGACCGTAAGGCTGGCCCTGGACAAGAAAGTGAGGGCTGAACTGATGAAAAAAGCTAATGACATCCGTAGCCGTAAACATGAGGACACCATAGCCATAATGAAGACCACGGCCGATGCAACCACTGTGGAGCAGTACGGCTACCAGATAGAGTTCCAGTACCCTCTGATTATGGAGACATGGGATTCACTTACCCTTAGGAGCGTCAATCCCAGGCAGCAGGAGGCCCTGGTGGATTATGTCCTTGAGAAAGACTCGACCAATCTGAGGAAGTTCTCAGTGAAGCCCACAACGCCTTTCCAGCAGGGCTTTGACTACTATCTCAAGATCCCCTACCGGAAATTCAGGGATGTCAACGGCTATTACAATGACAGTACGGAACTCAAGGTCACTCTCCCCAAGGACGACAAACTGAGCAGCATTACCCTGGAAATATCAGGTGTACACAACAAGTACATCATAGACCTTCTGAGTGAGAAACGTGACAAGGTGATAAGGAGTTTCATCGTAGATTCAGATGGTTCCCTGCTTTTCCCCTATATCAAGGCCGGAAAATACTGCATAAGGATTACTGAAGACCTTAACCGCAACAATATTGTGGATACGGGTAATCTCCTGGAGCACCGCCAGCCTGAGAAAGTACGCTTTTTCAAGGTGGATGACCAGTTCCTCATCCCCGTGATTGAAAGGAGTGAAATGGTTTGGACCCTAAATCTTGAGGAGATGTTCAGATGACGGGTAAAAAGCTAATACTCTTAGGTTTGCTTCTTCTGTTTGCAAGCATTACTTCCAGGGCTCAGGTAGACTTGGAGGCGGAGTTTTTCTCGCTGCCCGATGAACTTACCGGTGAGTACCTTGACAGCGTGAGAGTGCAGAAGATGTCTCCAAACAATTACTGGGCAGCAGGTGCATTCGGAGGAGTAACCTTCAATTACGGATTTTTCAATCCCACCAGATATACCCGCTGGATGGTGCAGTATCCCGTGTATGGTTTCTCCTTCATCAGGCACTTCACCATGTTCAATATGTTCCCCAACATGGGGCTTGAGTTTGGTGCCCAGATGGGACATGAGGGCTACGAGTTCAAAGTGAACAAGGAAACCGGCGTCAGAACCAATGTGGAACCCGGTACCGGTGCCTATAAGGTTTATATGAAGGTTCCGGAAGTCTTTTTCCTTACCCATTTCCACGGAGACCTCACAGACCATTTCAAGGTGATGCTTAAGATAGGCCTGTACGGAGGTTACCGCCTGGACATCAAGCGTGACATTGACGAGAGATATGCCGTTTATGAGCAGTACAGCTCCACGCAGTACAAGTTTATGGATTATGACAGGAGGCCGTCCTATGGAGTCAGGGGCGGCTTGGGATTCGGTCTCATGTTTGATCCTGTAGAAGTTCACGTCATGGTCCAGGGCAAGTGGGGCTGGAATTCATTCTGGAATCCGGATTATGCCAATAAGTTCTACTACAGGTTCGGTAATCCGCTTGATGCGGGCCTTACAATCGGCGTTTATTACCAGCTTACTCCAAGATTCGGCCATACCGGCTCTCAGCTCCGTAAGCTTGCAAAGAAGATAGTTGAAGAGGAAAACAACAACAAGGGAAGAAATGCTAGAAACTAAGACTGTCCGCGTTGGTTCCAACGTGCTTATAGGAAGCGGCCACCCCATTGTGGTCCAGACAATGTGCAACACCCATACCTCAGACGTAGAGGCAACGGTGGCTCAGTGCCGCCGCCTTGCGGCAGTGGGGTCACAGCTTATCCGTATCACAGTCCCTTCAATGAAGGATGTCCCCTGCCTTGAGGAAATACGCAGGAGGCTCCGCGCGGAGGGTATCGGCACTCCCCTTGTGGCCGATATCCACTTCTCCCCGGAGATAGCCATGGCGGTTGTGCCCATAGTGGAGAAGATCCGCATCAACCCCGGCAACTTCCACCCGGACCATGACAAGGCCAGGGAACTGTTTGGGCAGTTCATCGAAAAATGCCGCGAATATGACAGGGCAATACGTATCGGCCTTAATCATGGCTCGCTTGGAAAATACATCATAGACAAGTACGGAAATACTCCGGAGGCTATGGCTCTTGCCGCCTTCGAGTGGGTCCGGATGTGCCAGGAGGCCAATTTCCATAATGTAGTAGTGTCGCTGAAGGCCTCAAATACCGTTGTGATGGTCCAGGCGTACCGCCGCCTTGCCGCCATGATGCAGGAATCAGGCGTTGTGTATCCCCTTCACGTCGGAGTAACCGAAGCCGGCAACGGAGACAGCGGTCGTATAAAGTCCTCAGTAGCTATTTCCACCCTGCTTTCAGAGGGTATCGGCAACACCATCCGCGTTTCGCTTACGGAAGACCCCGCCAATGAGATTCCCGTAGCGCAGTATCTGGCTCACCGGTATGGATTGCCGGTTGCAGTCGGCAATGACGAAGGACGTCATACCAAACCTGATAGGGTATCTCTTTCCGCCAGGGAAGAGGCAATCCTCAAGGCGGCCTGCGACTGGGGCGCTCCCCTTCTGAATCATGAGATAGATGACATCCCCATTGAGGACGAATACCTCAAGGATGAGATTATGCAGGCCTGCAGGCGCCGTTTCTATAAACCGGAGTACATCGCATGCCCCGGCTGCGGAAGAACGCTCTATGACCTTGAAAACACCTTTAATAAGGTAAAGGAACGCACATCCCACTTCAAGGACGTGGTCATTGCCGTCATGGGCTGCATAGTGAACGGCCCAGGAGAGATGGCCGATGCAGACTACGGATATGTTGGAGAGGGGTTCGGGAAGGTTACCCTGTACCGTAAAAAAGACCCCGTCCTAAGGCATATCCCTGAGGACGAGGCTGTAGATAGACTTGTGGAGCTTATTGAAGGAGATTCTTCGCTTCGCTCAGAATGACAAGTGCCATCATGATAAGTGAATCGGAGAAGGATCTCATTCAGGCAATACGGCGAGGATAGATTCTACGGCACGTACTTTATCTCCTACCTTTACTTTAACATCGGCTTCAAGAGGGACAAAAAGGTCTATTCTGGAGCCGAATTTTATTACTCCGCACTGGTCTCCGCGATATTCAATCTTACCGGGCTCGGAGTAGCATACGATACGGCGTGCAAAGGTGCCTGCAATCTGCTTGAAGAACACTTCACCATGTTCATTGGCCATGCCTGAGGATGAGTGCTCATTGAGTTCAGAGGCCTTTTCATGGAATGCCAGGATGTATTTCCCGGGATGGTACTGGTAATATGTGACCTTGCCTGTTATGGGCCAAAAATTGCAGTGGACGTCAAAGAAATCCATATAGACGGAAATCTGGATGCAGTCCTTCTTAAGATACTCCTTCTCAAATACCTTGTCCACAATCACCACCTTTCCGTCGGCGACTGACGTTACCAGGCGGTGATTCTCTTCATCCGGAGCGTTCCTGTTGGGAACCCTGAAGAACCAGGTGATGAATATCATAAACACCACCATTACGGCGCACAGCGGGATGCTGATCCACAGGATGGGGATGAAACGCGCGGCAAGGAAAATGAGTACCGCGCAGATGCACCAGGACGTCAGGATTGTCCCGTAGGAATCTTCATCAATCTTAATCCACTTCATAAATTCTTTATGAATAATTTATGTTAACGTTACCCCCTCCCTTTGGGGGAGGGGCTTGAAGGGTTACAATAAATTAAAATATAACAAATAAATATAACCGGCTGGAATGGCAAACAGGGCGCTGTCAAAACGGTCCATAAGTCCGCCGTGACCGGGAATGAGGTTTCCGGAGTCCTTGATGCCCGCAGCGCGTTTCCAAAGGGACTCGAAAAGGTCTCCGAATACGCCCGCAACGCTCATGATGGCCGCAACGATGAGACAGTGCCAGATGGGGAAAGTGAAAAGCCCGGTCCAGTACAGGATGGCACCGGCAAGGACAGACGTGAGGAGACCGCCTGTGAAGCCTGCCCATGATTTCTTGGGAGAAATGGAAGGACAGAGTTTTGCGGGCCATATTTTCTGGCCAAGGAGCATCCCGAAGCAGTATGCACCTGTGTCGGAGGCCCAGATGATGACAAAGAACGCCACCATCAGAAGGCCGCTGAAAGTGCCGTTGCTGTAAACTACAACATTTGAAAGGGCAACTGGAATGCCGATATAGAGGAGGCCCGCATACAGATAGCCCGTTTTGAGGAAGTCCTTGTGATCCTTCTGGAAAATGGACCATATCATTATGGCTCCGGTGAGGATGAAAAGACAGGGGAAAAATGTTTCAGATAAGGATTCACCCCTGTAAAGGCAACTCCCTGCAATCCATACAAGGGAGGCGCCCATACAGCCTGCAAAATCCTGCAGTGCCCTGTAGGAACTGCCCATCGTCATCCGGTAGAACTCACCCAGCATTATGTAGGAGATGAGCGAGAACAGGATTATGAACACTATCCTGTTAAAAAGGAGTCCTCCCAGCATTACTGCAAGGAAAAGGACTCCGAATATGGTGCGTTTTACTGTAGGGTTCATTCTACGGGTGAAGTTTGGGTTTTCTGTTCTTCTTTCTGGGGAAACCTGTCATCTTCTTCAGGTTTGACCTTGGGACCCAGTATCTGCTCAATATCTTCTGCAAAGATAACTTCTTTTTCAAGAAGGAGAGCACCCAGCTTCATGAATTCATCCTTATGGCTGTCTATCAGTTTGAGAGTGCGGTCATGAACATCTTTTACGATGGCCTTGACTTCCTTATCCATTAGTTCGGCCGTCTTTTCGGAGTAAGGCTTGACAAGGTTGTAGCCGCGTGCTCCGCTGGAATCATAGAAAGAAAGGGCCCCTACGCTGTCCGACATACCATAGTACTGGACCATGGCATAAGCCATTCCGGTCATGCGCTCAAGGTCATTGAGGGCGCCCGTGGAAGGTTCTCCGTTAAGGATTTCCTCTGCCACACGGCCACCGATAAGGACGCTCATCTGGTCCATCATGATTGAACGGGACCAGTTTTTGCGCTCCTCCGGGAGGCTCCAGGTAAGGCCAAGGGCGTTTCCACGGGGGATGATGCTCACCTTGAACACGGGATCTGCGTAAGGAAGGAGCCAGCCTACAAGGGCGTGACCGGCCTCATGATATGCCGTAGTGCGTTTCTCAGCGGGTGTCATGATGGTGTTGGACTTTCTCTCAAGTCCGCCGATAATGCGGTCTACGGCATCCAGGAAGTCCTGCTGGAGTACAGCGCTGTGGCCGCGGCGGGCAGCCGTTAGGGCGGCCTCGTTGCAGACATTGGCGATATCGGCCCCGGAGAAGCCGGGAGTATGCTTTGCCATGAATTCCACGTTGAAGTCTTCTCCAAGCTTGATCCCTTTGAGGTGTACCTGGAATATCTCTTCCCTATCCTTGAGTTCAGGAAGCTCTACGTGAATCTGGCGGTCAAAACGGCCTGCGCGCATGAGAGCCTGGTCAAGGATATCGGAGCGGTTGGTGGCGGCAAGTACTATTACGCCGCTGTTGGTGCCGAAACCGTCCATTTCCGTGAGGAGCTGGTTAAGGGTGTTCTCACGTTCATCATTGGATGAGAAGCCACCGTTCTTGGCCCTGGCGCGGCC
>CACXNH010000088.1 GCA_902768955.1 uncultured Bacteroidia bacterium
AGCGAACGGAGTCCCCCGGGAGTGTATCCCTTCCTCCGACTCTACATCCACATATAAAAAGAGACTGACCTAAGTCATATCGACTTTTTGGTCAGCCTCGATTTCTTATAACACACGATAAATCAACCACTTTCGCGCCAGCCCCCAAAAAGAATCCCGGAACGGTGGATGGAAAAATATACCCTAAAAGGGAGTAATCTGGCCCCGAAAGAAATTTGTGGAAAATTTTGGAAGAAAGTGTAAGAAAATGGAAAATTTTCATTATCTTTGTACCCAAGCGTGAAAGTATAGAAATTTATGGTCAGATTCTTCGGCAAAGCCAGCGGCAAAGTGGATGACAAGGGACGCATCGTGTTCCCGGCCATCTTCCGTGACGCCATGGTCAAGGAAGGCATGGAGGATATGACCCTCATTGTCAAGAAGAACGTCCAGCAATGCTGTCTTGACCTGTTTGCATACCAGGAATGGGCAAACAGGAGTGACAAGGTTCTGGAAGGCCTTGACCCTGAACTCAATACTGAAGACGCTAATTTCTGGACCAAGTACAACGAGGGCGTGTACGCCATTGTCCCGGACGGTAAGCTGGGCAGGCTCAACATTCCCTCAGAGTTACTTGAAAAAGCGGGTATTACCAGGGAAGTAGTGCTTAGCGGAATCGGTTACAAGCTTCAGATCTGGGCCAAGGAGACCTACGAGGCCTCCCTCATGACAGACGAGCAGTTCAAACTTTCCGCTCAGAGACTATCCGCCAAGAAGTAAGGAGGAGGTCTCAGGAATGTCAGAATATCATATCCCCGTGCTGCTGGAGGAAAGTGTTTCCTCCCTTGTCACAAATCCCGACGGAACATACGCAGATGCCACTTTCGGAGGCGGTGGACACACCGCTGCCATACTTTCACGCTTATCCGGTGACGGGAGAGTCATCGCCTTCGATCGTGACATCGACGCTATAAACAGAGCCCTCAGGGATCCTCGCCTCACCCTCATCCACAACAACTTCCGCTTCATTGAGAACTACGCGGAAAGCCTGAGCCGCGATGAGCACGAAAACACCACAAAAACGTGCTCAACACCCGGAAAAACGGGCCGACAGGCACAAAAAGAGGGTGAAAACGTGCTCAACGCTGACGGCCCCGCCCTGTTCGACGGCATCCTGGCCGATCTGGGCGTGAGCAGCCACCAGTTTGACACCGCAGAGCGCGGGTTCAGCTTCCGCTATGAGGAAGCGCCCCTGGATATGCGAATGAACCAGGGCGCAAAACTCACTGCCGCAGACGTTGTGAACACCTATGAGGCCGATGACCTTGAGCGCATCCTGAAACTCTACGGAGAGGTGGACGGCGCGCGTAACGTTGCCAGGCTCATCATGGAAGCCCGCCCCATAGCAACCACCGGAGACCTTGACCGCGCCGTTGCAAAACTGCTCCCGAGAGGTGCAGAGCACAAGATTCTTGCAAAGATATACCAGGCCCTCCGCATAGAGGTGAACGGTGAGATGCGCTCCCTGGAGAAGTTCCTGGAAGGCGCTGCAAAGAGTCTCAAACCCGGAGGCCGCCTTGTTGTGATCACCTACCACAGCCTTGAAGACCGCATGGTGAAGAATTTCATCAAAACCGGCAACGTGGAAGGGGTCATCCGGCAGGATGTGTTCGGACGGGCCGATACTCCCCTTGAGGCCGTGAACCGTAAGCCCATCCTTCCCGCAGAGGAAGAGATAGCCCGGAACACCCGCGCCCGCAGCGCCAAACTCCGTATTGCGGAGAAAAAGGAGATTCTTCGACTCCGCCCTTCGGGCTCCGCTCAGAATGACAACAACGGACAAAGGAGGGCCGGGAAATGAGCGTAAAGAACTTTTGGTTATCCGTGCGGAACGCATACAGGGCCCTGAGGAACGGAGACCTTCTCCTCAAGGTAAGGGCCGACAAATACTACATCCACGTGATGTATGTGTTCCTCCTCATGTGGCTCTCCATCATGCTGAGCCTTAAGGTGGACAAGACCCTCACCCGCGCCGGCGCAAACAAGGCCGCAATTGAGGAACTGAGGATACGCCATACTGAAAGCGAGGCCGCGCTTGTGAAGATAAAGAGTGCATCGGCCACGGAAACAAGACTTAAGAAACTGGGCTCGGAAGCCAAAATGCCCACCGAACCCGCAACGGTAATAAAGAAGAGATGAGCTCCAGGCAGAGCGAAATACAGGACACTATCCAGAACCGCGACAGAATCCACGTGGTCATGTTCTTCCTGTCCCTGCTGTTCCTCGCGCTGGGAGTGGCCATCATTGTCTGGATTGTCAAGATCCAGGCTTCCTACACCGTTGACGACCGCGTCATAGGCCTTTTCAGGCCAGTGGTCCAGAAGCATGTGGACCTTCCCGTACGCGGCCGCATCCTTGCTACGGACGGAAGGCCGCTGGCTATATCGGCCCCCCTTTACGACCTCCGCATGGACTGCACCGTGCTCAAACAAAGCTACAGGGAATCCGGAAAGGACAGCCTGGAGCGCGTCTGGCAGGACAAGGCCAGGGAACTTGCGGCTGCCCTTGCCGGAGAGTTCCGTGAGAAGAGCGCGGAAGGCTGGGCCGATGCCATCCTCTCAGGCCGCGCCAAAGGCTCCAAGTACCTTCTCATAAGAAAGAACGTGGACCTTGAGACTCTGCGCCGCGTCCAGAAATTCCCTCTGTTCAAGGAGGGCTCCTACCGCGGAGGCCTTATTGTGGAGCCTCACCAGGAGCGCATCTACCCATACGACTCCCTGGCCCGCCGCGTGATAGGATATGTAAAGGAGCAGAACCGCATAGGCCTTGAAAACAGTTTTGACTCTGAACTTCACGGCCGTGACGGCTATGAGTGGAGAAGGGTTACGGACGACGGTTCCTGGGTAAGGGACCTTGACTCCACAACCGTGCAGGTAAAGGACGGAAATGACCTCAGAACCACCCTCAACATAGATTTCCAGGACATTGCCGATAAAGCCCTCCGTGCCCAGATTGACGGTGACGACGAAGTCCGCGCCGGCATCTGCATCATCATGGAGGCCAAGACCGGCGCCATCCGCGCAATGGTGAATCTCTCCCGTGGTGCAACGCCCCAGACAACCCTCTGGGAGCGTGAAAATCTTGTCCTCCGCCAGGTTGGGGAGCAGGGCTCCGTGATGAAGACAGTAACCCTCCTTTCCTTGGTGGAAGACGGCTACGTGAAGACGCTGGAGCAGACAATCCCCACCAACAACGGTTTTGTCCCCGGCGGCTACAACCAGGATGTCCATATCCTGGATTACCAGAGGGAAACGGGCCGCAGGGACATCAGCGTGATGCACGGCTTTGAGATCTCTTCAAACTACGTCTTCACGTATCTGGCAGAAAATTACTACGGCAAGCAGCCCCAGGAGATGTTCGACCACATTTATTCCTACCGCATGGGCGAGGCCTTCGACTTTGACATCCCGGGCCTTGGCACCCCCGTAGTAAACCGCCCCGGAACTCCTGCCTGGTCCAAAACCACCCTTGGAACCACCGCATACGGATACAGCATAAGCGTGACTCCCCTCCACATTGCAACCTTCTACAACGGCATTGCCAACAAGGGTACCATGATGAAGCCCTATCTTGTGGAGAGCATAGAGAAGGACGGCAAGGTCCTCAGGAAATTCGAGCCCAGCGCCCTCAACGAGAGCATCTGCTCCCCTGCCACCGCCGACACCGTCACAAGGGCTCTCCGTGCAGTTGTGAACACCGGTACCGCCACAAGGCTGAAAAAAGCCAAACTCTCCGTTGCAGGAAAGACCGGCACCGCGCGCGTGGTGCTGTCTCCCGACGAGCGCCGCGGCAGCCAGGATCCCTACTCGGACGCTATGGGCCGAAAGAAGTTCCAGGGAACTTTCGTGGGATTTTTCCCGGCCGATGAAGAGCATGAGCCCAAATACACGATTATGGTGACTGTGTACTCCTATCCCAGCCACCACAACTTTTACGGCGGCACCAAGCCTGCCCTTGCCGTAAGGGAGATTGTTGACAAGATTTACGCACTGGATAAGACCTGGCGTCCGGAGCTTCGCCCCGCCGCCAAAGTGCCTGAAATGACTCAGAAGAATGAACTATAGGGATTACACAATGATTACGGCCGATTCCAGGAAGGTTGTTCCCGGAGCGCTTTTCATTGCCGTCCGCGGCCATGAAAGCGACGGTCACGCCTATATCCAGGCCGCCATTGACAAGGGTGCCACAGGCATTGTTTGCGAGGAAATTCCGGAGGGGATTCTTCGCTTCGCTCAGAATAACAATTGTCATCCTGAGGAACGAAGCGACTGTCATCCTGAGGAACGACATAACTGTCATCCTGAGGAACGAAGTGACGAAGGATCTCCTGAAGTATCATTCGAGGTAGTGGAAAACAGCAGGAAGGCATTGGCGCTGATTGCAGATGAGTATTACGGACATCCGTCCGGGAAACTGACGCTGGTGGGTATTACCGGAACTAACGGCAAAACAACCACCGTGACGCTGCTGTACAGGCTTTTCAAAAGCATGGGATACAGCTGCGGGCTGCTGTCCACAATTGCAAACTATGTGGACGACGAGAGGCTGGAAACTTCCAACACCACGGTGGATCCCATTACCCTCAACAGCCTTCTTGCAAGGATGGTGGATAAGGGCTGCGAGTTCTGTTTCATGGAGGTGAGTTCAATCGGCGTGGAGCAGGACCGCGTAACGGGGCTGGAGTTTTCCATGGGCATCTTCTCCAACCTTACCCACGACCACCTGGACTACCACAAGACCTTTGCAGAATACCTCCGCTGCAAGAAACTGTTCTTTGACAATCTGCCCTCAAAGGCAATTGCACTTATAAATACTGACGACAAGCACGGCAACGTGATGGTGCAGAATACATCGGCCAGAATTGTGACCTATTCCGTCAGGGGGCTGGCCGATCACACCGCCCGCGTGATGGAGCAGAGCTTTGACGGAATGCTCCTGAAGCTGGACGGAACGGAGGTCTGGTGCCGTCTCATAGGAGAGCACAATGCCTACAATCTCCTGGCCATCTACTCCGCAGCAGTTTGCCTTGGGGCAAAGCCGGAGGAGACTCTGATTGCGCTTTCCACCCTGGAGCCGGCTCCGGGAAGGCTTGAAAACCTCAACGGGCCAAGGGGCCTTTCAGTGATTGTGGACTATGCCCATACCCCTGATGCCCTGGAGAATGTGCTCAAGACTCTCCGCGCAATTGCGCCCAAGAGGCAGCTCATCTGCCTGTTTGGCTGCGGCGGAGACCGTGACCGCACCAAGCGCCCTGAGATGGCCCGTATTGCAGAGAACCTCTCCGACCGCCTTGTGATTACATCCGACAACCCCCGTACGGAGGTTCCAGGTGCCATCATTGATGAAATTATGGCGGGCCTCAGCACCAAGGGCCTTGCAAAGTCCATAGTGATTGAAGACCGCAGGGAGGCAATCCGCACGGCCATCCTCACGGCTCCGGAAAACGCAACCATCCTCCTTGCCGGGAAAGGCCACGAGACCTATCAGGTAATTGGCCATGAAAAACGTCATTTTGACGAGAAAGAAATTGTGACTGAAACCTTTAAACTTATTTTGCAATGATCTTCCACCTCATACAATATCTTGAGGGCATAGGGGTAGATTTCCCCGGAATGGGACTCATTCACTTCCTCAGCTTCCGCGCCATGGCGGCAGCCGTGACGGCTGTGCTTATGGCTATGATAGTGGGCAAGAAGATTATCCGCCTCCTGCAGAGAAAGCAGATAGGGGAAACCGTCCGTGACCTTGGTCTCGAGGGCCAGATTCAGAAGAAAGGCACCCCTACTATGGGCGGAATAATAATTATCCTCTCCATTGTAACCGGCGTGATCCTCTGGTGCGACCTTACCAATATATACGTTATCCTTCTCCTTGTGAGCACCCTCTGGTGCGGAGCCCTGGGTTTTGCCGACGACTATATCAAGGTGTTCAGGCACAACAAGGAAGGAATGTCCGAGAAGGGCAAACTCCTTGGCCAGATAGTGCTTGGTTTCATTGTGGGCCTTACCGTATGGATGAGCCCCGATATTGTGGTGCGTGAGAAAGTGGAGGTAAAGGAAAGCCTGGAACGTACCCTTGAGACCGAGACCACCGTTACAAGCGGCCGATATCAGGAGGAAGATGTTGTCAAAAGTACAAAGACTACCATCCCCTTTGTAAAGAACCACGAGTTTGATTATCGCTGGCTCTCCCCCGTCAAGGGCACCTGGGGCTGGTACGCAAAATGGGCAATTTATGTTCTGATGATAGTGCTGGTAATTACCGCCTGCTCCAACGGAACCAATCTCACTGACGGGTTGGATGGACTTGCGGCGGGAACATCGGCCATTGTTGGAGTTGTATTAGGCATCCTGGCTTGGCTGGGGGGCAACCTGATAGACTCTAACTACCTTAATATCATGTATATACCAGGCTCGGGAGAGATTGCCATCTTCATGAGCGCCTTCGTCGGGGCACTCATAGGATTCCTGTGGTACAACTCTTTCCCCGCCCAGGTGTTTATGGGAGATACAGGAAGTCTGACTATTGGCGGTGTGATTGGCGTCAGCGCAGTCCTCATGCGAAAAGAGCTCATCCTGCCCCTTCTGTGCGGAATTTTCTTTGTGGAAAGCCTCTCCGTCATTATGCAGAGGTTCTACTTCAAGTACACACGCAGGAAATATGGCACCGGAAGGCGCATCTGGAGCATGACGCCTCTCCATCACCATTTCCAGGACAAAAAGGCCCCGGACGGCCCCGTCCTGTTCCAAAAACCGGTTCCCGCCCAGCACGAGGTAAAGATTACCATCCGTTTCTGGATTGTGGGAATCATACTGGCAGTAAGTACATTGGCACTATTGAAAATAAGGTAAAAGGAGATCCTTCGTCGCAAAGCTCCTCAGGATGACAGTTGTCATTCCATCATAGGACTTGTCATTCTGAGCGAAGCGAAGAATCTCAAAAGAAAAGATAAGCATGACGTCATTCCCGGCTTGACCGGGAATCTCAAAAGAAAAGATGATATGGCAAGAGTAGTTGTTTTAGGCGGCGCGGAATCAGGTGTAGGCGCTGCTGTGCTGGCAAAAGTAAAAGGTTTTGATGTGTTCCTCTCTGACAAGGGACAGATCAACGAAAGTTATGCAGAGACACTTAGGAAATGGGACATCCCCTTTGAGCAGGGGCAGCATACGGAAGAACTCATTCTTAATGCCGATGAGGTGGTGAAATCCCCCGGCATCCCCGGCACCGTGCCCATGGTGCAGAAGGTGAAGGAAAACGGCATCCCCGTGGCGGAAATATCGGCCAGAGTTATGCCTATCAGGTGGCTACGGAGCATTTTGATTTCTACGTGCTTGAGATCTCCAGTTTCCAGCTGGACGACATCCGTGATTTCCGCCCGGACATTGCCATTATAACCAACATAACCCCCGACCATCTTGACCGCTATGACCACAAGATGGAGAACTACGTCAATGCCAAGTTCAACATAACCCGCAATCTCCGCGAGGACGACTGCTTCATCTTTGACTCCGACGACGAGATTACCGTAGGACACCTCTCCAAGATTGTACTGCGCTGCAAGATGCTCCCCTTCTCCCAGGAGAAGGAACTGGAGCAGGGCGCATTCATCCGGGAGAACAAGATGATAGTCCGCGTGGACGAGGAAGAGACTGATGTTTTCCTTGAGAGCCTTGCCCTTGGCGGAAAGCACAATGTGTATAACTCCATGGCGGCAGCCCTGGCGGCAAAGGCAACGGGAATAGAGAGCGACGTTATCCGTAATTCCCTTGCCACTTTCAAGCCCATAGAACACCGTCTGGAGCCAGTCCTGAGCATAAAGGACGTCCTGTATATCAACGACTCCAAGGCAACCAACGTAGACAGTGCCTGGTACGCCCTTGAATGCCAGAAGCGCCCCGTAGTGTGGATTCTCGGCGGCACGGACAAGGGTAACGACTACAGCGTGCTGAATGACCTTGTAAGAGAAAAAGTGAAAGGAATCATTTGCCTTGGTGTGGACAACAGGAAGATCCACGAGGCCTTTGGCGGCATGGTATCCCGCATGGAAGATGCCCTGAGCGCCCGGGAAGCCGTACAGAAGGCCGCAGCCATGGCCGATGCAGGAGACGTGGTGCTCCTGAGCCCTTGCTGCGCCAGCTTTGACCTTTTCAAGAATTACGAAGACCGCGGAGAGCAGTTCAAGGCTGCAGTCCGTAATCTCTGATACCACTTTATGGCAGAAGTTCAGGAAATAAAGAAAGAGCAGGAGAGCGGCCGTCTGGGATCCCTTTTCAACCTGATGGACCGCTTCACCGGGGACAAGGTAATCCTCCTGATTGCCCTGTTCCTGATGCTCATATCGGTTGTATCCGTTTTCAGTTCAACCCCGCTCCTTGCAAGGGAACTGGGGACGGGCCGCATGGACATTATGCTGGACCAGCTCAAGGCGGTTGCAATGGGCTTTATCTTCATCTTCATACTGTACTTCTTCGGCCGTGTGGAAATATACCGGAGGCTCTCCATGCTTGGATTTGCCGTCACCTTCGGGATTCTCATCATCCTGGTGCTGAACCTCAATCTTGGCCTGGTGAAAGCCGGTTCCATCAACGGAGCGCGCCGTATCCTTCTGGTTGCAGGGAAGCAGATCCACGTGTATGAGTTTGTGAAGGTATTCATGATAATGTACCTTGGCTGGGCGCTGGACACTTTCAAGCGCCACGGCTTCACCTTCCTTCCCTGGCTGGCGTGGAAATTCCCCAAGCTGGCATTCCTGGAAAAGGACTTCTATCAGAAGATGTTCTACATCTACCTCCCCATCTTCCTCACTACGTTCATGGTGATGATGGGCTCCAACTCATCGGCCCTTTTCATAGGCCTCATAATGGTTCTGATGATCCTTGTGGGCGGAATTGACGGTAAGGACATAGGGATTATGGTGCTTGCGCTACTGGTGGGCGTGGGAAGCATGTTCCTGGCGTGGAAGGCCGGGCTCCTCAAGGAAAGCCGCATCGGCACCGCCATCTCCCGCATTACGCAGGACGACGACGCCGTGATGCGCAAGCTCCTTGACGCTCCCCGGGGGTCAAAGGACTACAACGATGCCCGCGACGAGCTCAAGCAGCCCGTAAGCGCCCTTCTGGCCATAAAGGAAGGAGGCGTCTTTGGCAAAGGAATAGGCAACAGCACGCAGAAATACGCCACGCCCGTCATCTTTGGAGACTACATGTTCAGTTTCATCATTGAGGAAAGCGGCATCATTGGCGCCATACTCATAATCCTGCTGTATTTCAGCCTCCTTGCACGCGGTACACTTGTGGCAAAGGAGTGCGACAAATACTATGACAAGATGATTGTGACGGGACTCATCATCCTGGTCACGGGGCAGGCCTTCATGCACATGGCGGTGAACGTACACCTGCCGTTTGTGCCCCAGACAGGCCAGACGCTCCCCCTGGTAAGCCACGGAACCAACTCCCTGCTGGTGTTCAGCATAGTGTTCGGCATCCTGCTGTCCATCTCCAAAGATGCCAAGGAGAATATTGCAAGGCGTGAGGCCAAGGCCGAAGCCGAACCCATAATTGTCCACGACGACGACCAGTGGACACAATCTGCAAGCGTATGAACACAGAGTACAAAGCGATAAGAGCCATTGTCAGCGGCGGCGGCACCGGAGGACACATCTTCCCGGCCATCTCAATTGCCGACAAACTGAAGGAACTGAATCCGGACACGGAAATCCTCTTTGTGGGGGCCGACGGAAAGATGGAGATGGAAAAAGTGCCGGCAGCTGGTTATAAGATAGTGGGCCTTCCCGTTGTGGGCCTCCAGAGGCAGCTTAGTCTCAGGAACATCCTGAACGACCTCAAGGCCCCGTTCAAGCTCCTCAGTAGCCTCAGGGCCGCTAAGAAGATTGTGAAGGAATTCCGGCCGGATGTTGTTGTGGGCGTGGGCGGATACGCCAGCGCTCCCCTTCTGTGGGCAGCCACGGGGATGAAGATTCCCGCCGTAATCCAGGAGCAGAACGGTTTTGCAGGCCTTACCAACAAGATGCTTGGATCCCGTGTCCAGAGTATCTGCGTGGCCTATGAAGGTATGGAAAGATTCTTCCCGGCCGATAAGATTGTAATGAGCGGAAACCCTATCCGTAAGGATGTGTCCCGGCCTTCCACCCCGGAGCAGAAGGAGGAGGCCATGCAGTTTTACGGGCTGGATTCTTCAAAGAAACACCTCTTTGTAGTGGGAGGAAGCCTTGGCAGCGGCACTCTCAACAGGGCTATGATGCACTGGATTCAGGACGGCTGCCCCGGCGGAGACGACATTGA
>CACXNH010000089.1 GCA_902768955.1 uncultured Bacteroidia bacterium
TGCTCCTTTGCGACTTTGCTCCCGTGATGGTTGACTATACAATTCCGGACAGCGGCAAGACCGTCCAGATACTCGAGTCCCAGACGGTGAATGTATGGACCACGGATTCTCCCGACCTTGCGCCCTCCCTGTTCCATACCTTCGTAAATCCACTGGGATTCCCTGTAGGCCACAGGATGAAGGTGATGGGAGACATTACCGCTGATGCCGTGATTGTTTTCACCGCTGAAGGCATTCCCGAGTATTCGACGGCCTCTCAGGCGTGCTATCTCACCGTGAAGGACGGAGTTGTATCCAGTGAAGCAGGTATCGTGGATTTTGCCGCCCAGGGCCTTGGATGGGGCGCCGCTCCAGTGAATTTTGCCACCGTGGTTCCGGCCTCCGTCAATCCTGCCAGGGACGGCTGGTTCCTGGACTATTATGAAGGGAACGTAGATCCCGGCGTGGCACACGGAAGCGGAGACTGCTACATTCTCCATTACATTGACGGAAATGGCAAGGACAACTGGGTTGAACTTATGGGCAACTGGGCCATCAACCCCAACTGCCTTGACACCAAGACGTTCAATTACGGCCGTTTTATGGCTCTGCTTGGCGTGAGCCACTTCCCTGAGTGGGACATCAAGCCCAGGCTCCATTTCTTTGAGGTTACTGAGCCAACGGCCGCAACGCCCCTCCTTAAGAATGACGCCATAACCATATTCCAAAAGGGTGCTACCGATCCCGATGTGGGCGCGGCTGGAGATGTGGCCCTGGTGCCTTCCAAAGACGGGTATCGTCTGTATGTATATTATTATGACCATCACGCTCAGGCAATTGGTGCCTACGTGGCAGACTGTTTTGAAATATGAGAAAGGCTGTTTATATGATAACTTTGGCCCTGGCGGCCGCTTGCGCCTGCCAGAAGACGGGTGACGGAATCCCTGAGGTGTGGCCCTGGAATGATCCTGATGCCGATGACAAGCCCTTCGTGGAAGTGACTGACGGTAGTTTTGGAACTCTTCCGGAGGGAATCCGCCTGTATAAGTCTCCGGAGATTCTTCAGGGAAAGCCGGCGATAGCATATATAGCCACCGTGGACCTTTCCAAACATGGTTTCCACGTGTGGGGAATCAAGGATCCCGTCCTGACGGGAAGCACTGACGCCCTTCAGACTCCCACCGAGGTTTATAACAAGAAAGACAGCCCTGTGCTGGTGATGAACGGCGGATACTTCTATGTTGACAGCGGGACAAACTATTCCGCCAGCCTGGCCGTGGAGGAAGGTGAACTGCTCTCTCCCAACATCAACTATGCCTCGGAAGACTGGGTAACTATGTATTACCCCACCAAAGGCGCATTCATACGCCACTCCGACGGCACCATGGAGGCATCCTGGACCTATTGGGCCGATGTAGACAACCACTGGATCTACGATGTTCCCGCCCAGAACGGGTACGGCAGTACTCCAGTGGCCCAGCCTGACGCAAAATTCCCAACGGATGGCCGTACCTTTGAGGCAAAGACCGCAATTGGCGCTGGCCCCGTGCTCATAAAGAACGGGCATCTCCAGAATACCTGGCGCTATGAGTGCCTCCCCGGAGACTATGACGTGAACTGCCTTGGAAGGGCGCCCCGCACGGCTGTGGGATGCACCCAAGACGGCCTTCTGGTACTCTTTGTATGCGAAGGTCGTGAAATGACCGAGGGCGTTCCGGGGTATTCCACGGAAGATGTGGCCAACATCCTTCTTGCATTTGGCTGCAAGGAAGCCCTGAACCTTGATGGCGGAGGTTCCACCTGCCTGCTTGTCAATGGCCTTGAAACCATAAAACCCTCCGATGGCAGGCAACGTTCCGTCGGGAATTGCATCTATATAAAGTAAACTGTACTGTGAAAAAACTGACCACATATCTGCTGCTGGCCCTTACCCTCCTTTCCTGTTCTCCGGCTCCCAAGGCTGAGGAAAAAGAGAATGTGCCGGAGCCCCCGGTCGACACCCCGGATCCTAAGGAACCACAGACCCCTCAGGAGCAGGATCCCGCACCGGAGGGAAAGCCCCGCTATGTTTGGATAGACGCATCGGCCAATTTCCACTATTATGCCAACGACAAGGCGTATATCGGCAAGGAAATAAAGCAGCTGGCCGATTGCGGCTTTACCGACATAATAGTTGATGTGCGTCCAACGGAGGGCACGGTGCTCTGGAAATCGGCCATAGCCCCCCAGGCAAAGCGTCTGGCGGCGTGGGTGAATTCCTCATACCGCTTTGTGGAAAGGACCGCAACCTGGGATTACCTCCAGGCGTTCATTGATGCGGGGCACGCTGCAGGGCTCAGGGTTCACGCTGCCATCAACACGTTTGTGTGCGGATACGGCGGCTATTACGGCCTTGAGAGTGAGGGACCTGTATTTGACGGCCTTATTCCCGAGGATTGGACCGCCCTTGACCATACGGCCGACGGCCTTACGCGCAGTTTCCATCCAGGAGTTCAGGGAACGGTGTTCCTCAATCCGGCAAAGGATGAGGTCCAGGAGTATATCATCGGCCTTTTGAAAGCCTTGACCGCTGCAGGTATGATGACACCGGCCTTCAGGCCGATTTCTCGGAAGAATCACGTCAGAAATTCGTTGAATACCTTGGGCACCAGCCCGCAAAATGGCCAATCTTTGAGGCAGGTGTCAAGAATCTTCCCGCCGGGCTTGGAGACGACCAGAAGAGCTGGCTGGCTTTCCGCTGCAAGGTTATCCACGATTTCATTGAAAAGGCTTCGGAGGCCGTTCATTCCGTGAATCCCAACGTCAAGTTCGGCGCATATGTGGGTGCGTGGTACTCTGACTATTATTCTTCGGGCGTAAACTGGGCAAGCCCCAGATATCTCACCCATAAACTCTATCCCAAATGGGCCAACTCCGACTACCATAACTACGGTTATGCCGACCACTGTGACTTCATGTTCCTGGGCTGTTATGCTTCTACGGCAAGTATTTATGGCACAACGGAATGGACTATGGAAGGCTTCGCAAGCCGTGGCAGGTCTCTCCTTATGGGTGATACGGTTTTTGCCGGCGGACCTGATATCGGAAATCCCGAAGGCTGGCAGAATGGTCTCAAGAGTGCATACATCCCCAAGACTTTTGACGCCATAGTCACAAAGGGTATGGCCGACGGCTACTTTGTCTTTGACCTTTGCCATATACGTATGTTCGAGTACTGGAGCGCGTTCAAGAAGACTTTTACCGAATACACAAATTCATTAACCAAATAATTTTTAATGCTTATGAAAAAACTTTTTTACATTTTTGCGGCAGTGGCCGTAACAATGTGGGCCTGCCAGAAGCCCAATGTTCCCGAGCAGAAGGATAACCAGAAACCCGGTGGAGAGGAGCAGAAACCCGGCGGAGAGGAGCAGAAACCCGGCGATGACGAAAAACCCGACGCAAAGGATGAACTCACCCTTATCTCCGATGCCGTGGTCAATCTCAATTACGATTCTGAGATCATTACCGTGAAGTTCACTTCCGGTGCAGCCTGGACTGCCGAGGCCGAAGAATTCATCGCTCTCAAGGACAAATCCGGTGACGCCGGTGAGAATATCGAACTCAAGGCAACTGTCCAGTCCCTTGATCCGGAAGAGAGCGTAGGCCGTGTTGGCAATATCTCCATTAAGGCCGGCGGCAAGGAAATTGTTGTTGGAGTCATGCAGGGAAAGGTGTTCTTCTTTACTCCCCAAGAGGCAACCGTAGACGTCAAGGGCGGAAAAGTAGAGTTCCAGGTCATCACCAACCAGGAATATGAGTTTAAGACCTACGATGCTGCAGATGCAGCATTCCCCTGGGCTCCGGTCACCTATGATAAGGATACAGGAAAGGGCTCTCTGGATGTTGCCGCAAATGGCGATTATGATGCCCGTTATGCCTACATCAAGTTCACCGTTCCCGGAATCCAGGTTCCTGCTTATGACGATGAAGGAAATGCTACCGGAGAGACCAAGGACTATGTGACAAGGTTCTATGTCTATCAGGAAGGTAATGCTTCTGCTGTTTATACTGTTGCTCTTCCTGAAGAAATCGAGCATGGTGCGTTAAATGAGAACAGCAATGTAACACTTGCGTTCTTCAATGGTAATGTCTTGATGAGTGACGGCGTGTCCGTGCGTGCCATTAACCCGGATAATGGGTCATTCTCTTCATTCAGCATTCCTGAAACTCTTCCAGTCCAGTCTATTACCAATGATGACGCAGGCAATGTACTCTTAGCTTCAGCTGCCGGTTATGGTGCCACTATTGACATTTATGCGGTTAAAGCCAATGCAACTGACTTCAGCTCTGCAACAAAGGTTGCAACAGGTGTGGTCAGTGCTTGGACTGGTGCCCCTATAGCAGACAATGTCCGTGCTAAAGGTGATGTTTTTGGAAATGGTGTCATTTCTGTTATCAGCGGCGGCGGCCCTGGTTGTGGAAGCATTAGTTATGGCATGTACTGGGAGGTTGAGAATGGTGTCGCTGGTGAGGCAAAATACCTGGCTTGTCCTGAAGATGTTACAGATACTATCTGGCTCTCCAATCGTGGATGCTTTGCACCTGCTGGTGTAACTGCAGCGGACGGATTCTTATACATTGGCTATGACGGTCTGTATACGTTGTTCTTCAGCGATGGAACTAATTGGATTCCTGTTGTGGAAACCGGTTGTGAGGGTAATGAGGGATTTAATGCTATTGCTTCCATCACATGGAAGAACAAGAAAATTGTTGCATTTGAGGAGATGTTCTACTTCCCGTTCTGGTGGAGTGCAAATTCTGCAATTTGGCTGGTTGATGTTACGTCTGGATCACCTGTTGTAATCAGCCATACTCCTGTTCCCATGATAGAAGAAGCAACTCCTGCGACAGAAGATAATTATGAGGGCTCAACTTCAGATATCCTTCTTCATATTGAGGGAGATAATCTGGCTGTTTACGTGGTAGACAGTTCCATCGGTGTCCTTCACAAGCAGGTTTATAAATAATCATTCCCCATTTTTCCAAGCGCCGGCCCCCGGGCGACGGGAGCCGGCGCTTTTTAGTATTATAGACGTATGAAACGCAGATCATTCCTCAAGGGGGCGGCTCTTGCCGTTGCGGGGGCTGCAGCAGCGCCGGCGCTGCTTGGTTGTGAGCGGCGCTCCTCTCAGACGCCGGACCTGGGCATTTCCCGTAAGTTCAATTATGGCCCGGGCGGCACTTTCAAGGTGCTGCAGTTCACGGATACCCATTATATCAAGGGGGATCCCAGGAGTGAAAGGGCCCTCAGGTGCGTTGAGGAAATGATTGCCACTGAGAAGCCGGACCTTATCATCCATACCGGAGACATAGTCTTTGGCCGCCCGGACATTGAAAGCGCCATGGAGATACTCAAGCCTATGGCCGATAGCGGCATTCCGTGGGCAGTGGCCCTTGGAAACCACGATTCCCAGTTCGGGAGTACCCGCGAGGATATGTTTGCGGCCATCCGGAGCCTTCCTGGCTGCGTCAACCTTCCTCCTAAAGACGGCGTTTACGGCTGTTCCAACGATGTGATTACCCTTGGACAGGATTGGGCTTTCTATCTCTTTGACCCTATGGACGCCGTGGTCCTGAAAGGGGAGGAGGAGGTCCACTGCTATGACTATATCCGCCACAGCCAGATATCCTGGTACCGCGCTATGAGTGAGAAACTGGGCCATATTCCGGCGCTGGCGTTTTTCCATATCCCGCTCTGCGAACTGAAGGAAGCCGTAGATGCCGGCGTGAAGCCCATTGCCGGCACAAACGGGGAGCCCCCGTGCCCGTCACGCCTCAATTCCGGCCTCTTCGCCCAGTTCCGCGAAATGGGGGATGTTAAGGCCATAGTGACTGGTCATGACCATGACTGTGACTATGTTCTGGATTATGGCGGCATTCATTTTATCTATGGCAGGTTCTCCGGCTCTGACACCATATACAATCATCTGGGCGTTGACGGATACATCCCTTCCGATACTCATACGGCACCCGGAACGGTGTCCGGATGCCGAGTATTCCAGTTCCGGGAAGGGAATCCCGGTTTCCGCACCTGGGTGCACCTCTCAGGAGGCTATATCCAGCAGCAGTTAGATCTTTAGTTTTATTCCGGCTTTAGTGAATCCCCATGCGCAGGCAATGTAGACTGCGGCCATAAGGGCGCACTTCCCAACTCCCACCCATCCTGTGAGCCAGGGGGCCGGGGTGGGGCTTACCGCAACCCAGAGGGCTATGAAGAGGTAGGGGATCATATACACTGTAAGGGTTGCGGTTCCTGCGGGGGTAAGTGGCCTCCACCAACCCGTCCAGCCCTTTCTTTCAAGGAAGCGGAGGAGGGTATAAAGCGCCACTGAGATGGCAAGGACAAACAGGCACCAGGGCAGGGTTCCAAGATTTTTGGACACAATCCAGCCAGTGTGAACGGCCATTCCAAGGACAAGGAGAACTGCCGCAGCGGCCGCTCCAAGGCCTATTCTTTGGGCCGATGGCCGCTCTGCGAGCTTCCAATCGGCAAGTGTAAGCATTACCCCGCCAAGCCCCATTATGGCGCCGTAGCCGTTGTCAAGCTGGAGGGCCTTTGCAAGGTCTGCAAGAATGTTGCCGGGGATGAGGAGGCTCCCGTCCCGCATTGGAGAGGAAATGAGATTCACGGTGCAGAGCGCAATCCAAAGCAGCGGTATAATCCACTGCCTTTCCCTGCAAAGGACGTACGTGAGGGCGCAGAAGAGATACATCCAGCCAATCTGGCCAAGTATGCCCCACCAAAGGCCCTCAAATACCGCCCCGTCAGGGGTGCGGTAGCAAATCGCGAGCCCTGCAAGAAGAAGCCCTCCTGCAAGTTTAAGCCATTTGGCCGGCTTGAAGTCCCTTGGGTACTGGTTCCATGTGAGGAAGAATCCAAGCACCATAAGCAGCACCCAAAGGGCGCGGTTCCCGGCCATGGGCCTTGACTCCTGGTTGCAGATAAAGGCACCCATCACAAGGAGGGCAAATGTACGGCTGAGGATATGACCTAAGGTACTTTCTGTGCTATAGCCTTTTTCCCTGCGGCGTTCAAGGGCGTAAGGGATGGACATTCCCATGGCAAAAAGGAACATGGGGAATACTATGTCCGAGAGCCCCATTCCGTCCTCAAAAGTGGCATAGTGCTCCAGCCAGTGCGGCACTTCGAAAACTTTCCAGAATTCATTCACAAATACCATCAGGGTCATCGTGAGGCCCCTGAAAATGTCAATAGCTAAATTACGTTTGTTCATTTCATGAATATAAATGTCCTACGTTACCCCCTCCCGAAACCCCTCCCCTCGGGGGAGGGACTTGTATGTCACTTTTCACAAGCTCGGTGGGTTAATCCAGGTTTCGTTTGACCAGCCAACGCTGCGTCCGGTTCCTTTCACTTCTCCTTTTATGCCTTTTTCCTGAAGTTCCCGGAAACCCGGGTCCGTTGGCCTCAGGTCCAGGAAGGGGAGGAGGTAGCAGCCGTGGTCCAGAAGGACTTCCTGAACCTCGGAAGCAGGGACATCTGATGGATGTCTTCCGGTCTTTACGGCAATGGCGGCAAGAGCGCCTGCCGCCTGCCCCAGTCCCGTCACAACGGGCTGGAGGCGGGTTGCTCCGTTCATCTCCCAGGAGACGGAAATGTTTTTATCGGCCAGGAGGAAGTCTTCTACTCCTATGGGAACAAGCACGCCCAGAGGCACGCTGAAGGACGGAATTTTCCCATGCCAGAGGTGGGAAAGTTCCTCCTTGCGGGGATTCTGGTTGTGGTGATGGTCTACGGGATAGTCCCCAACGGCAACGGCGCGGGTGTAGAGGTCAAAGTCGTAGGGCCTTGATGCGGCCTCAACTGTCATGGTATCCCTTCCGGCAAAGCGGCGTGATTCCCTGTAATACGGGTAGAAAGGGAGGCCGTCTTCCGTGGGGAAAACGTCATCGGCAATGCCAAGATTGCGGTATCCAAGCTCCGTCTGAAGATAATAGATGTACCCCAGAGTACGGTTTTTTGCCAGCCGGTAAACTTCCTCGCGGGGCATATCCAGATAATCCAGGTAGATGTCGTTGCCGCCCTGAGGCCAGTTTAGCATAATGTGGCCGTCAGGGAGGGCGCCGTAAGAGAGCATCATTTCCGGCGGCCAGGTGCTGCAGCAGTCCTTGTAGAAGTCCGGATTATAATCTTCCGGCTTATCTATTGTGACATCGCGGTCATAGTACTTTACCACTGCAACGTAAGTCATGTCCTGGAGGGTTACGCGGTCCTGGAGCTCATTCGCACCTACCTGCTTTGCAATGTCTCCAAGTTCGGTCCCGTCTATGAGGATGCGGGCCGTTACGCGGCTGCCGTCACTGAGGGTGAGGCGCCAGAGTCCCTTGCTTCGGGAGATCCCTCGGCTTCGCTCGGGATGACAGATAGGGCGCTCGGGATGACAGCCGAAACGTACTTCCACGCCGGATTTATCGGCCATATTGAATAGGATATCGGCCCCTGCAGCGGGGTTGAAAAGGATGTTTGATACCCAGCCGGATTTCAGGGCGTCGTACCCGCCGTAACGTGCCGCCAGGGAGTCCGTGAATTCCCCGAAGATGCCGCCGCGGAGGCGGTAATTGCCGTCTATGGCACTTACCCCGGCGCTTGTGAGCATGCCGCCAAGCCAGGGGCTTTCCTCCAAAACCAGCACGCTGGCCCCGTTACGGGCCGCCTCAATTGCCGCTGCAGTGCCTCCGGTGCCGCCGCCCACCACCACTACGTCATAGGCGGGCGTGCAGGCCGCTGCAAGGCTCAATAATGCCGCAAAGATAAACCGTTGATTCATAGTTGATTAAGGGTATAGCGGTGCACCGTCAAGTGCACGGCTATACTGCTAACTACTTAATACTCTGCTTGTTGCCTCCACGCCAGTACTCCTCAATCTCCTCAAGGGTTTTGCCTGTAGTGTTGGGCACATGCCTGTACATAATCCACAGGTACGGCAGGCACATAAAGGCAAAGAGGAAGAAGGTGCCTGCTGGAGTGAGGTTCTCAAGCATCCATGGTGTGAGCTGGCCAATCAGGTAGGTGCCTATCCAAAGCGCAAAGCCGGCAATGGACATAGCAAGTCCGCGCACCCTGTTGGGGTACATCTCGGAGAGCAGCACAAACACCACCGCGCTTATGGAAATAGCCGTGCAGAATACGTACAGCAGGAAGAAAGTGAGCATAAACCAGGTGGGGAGGCTTGTGGCGGGCAGGAAATACAGGCCGATCATAAGGAGGCAGAATATCATTCCGCCAACACCCCACCACACAAGTTGTTTTCGGCCCACCTTGTCAATGATTGCAAGGGCGATCACGGTTGTGAGCATATTCACAACACCCACGAGGACCGTGGAGAAGAGGGGGTCTTCAAATCCTGCATCGGCAAAGATCTTGGGGCCGTAATAAAGCACGGCGTTTACGCCCATGAACTGGCCCAGGATGGCAATTGCAGAGCCTATGAGAACGGCTTTCAGGATACCGGGCTCACGCAGGGCCTTCCATTCGTCAGATTTATCCTGCCTCTGGCCGCGGACCGCCAGCCAGCGCGGACTTTCAGGTATGAAGAAAATGAGTACCAGAAAAAGGAGGTCAGGGATGGCTTCGCAGCCAAGCATTCCCCTCCAGTACTCTTGGTTGAACATCCTTGCGCCTAGCTCCGATGCCGTGGAATCCAGCACAGCAGCCTTCAGGATAAGGAAGTTCA
>CACXNH010000090.1 GCA_902768955.1 uncultured Bacteroidia bacterium
ACACGGCCGATATCCTCTGAGTCGGGGACGTGTGAGCAGGCCTCGGCTATAAGTACCCTGGAACCGTCCGAGAGGCTGTCCAGCGCCCTAGCTCCTTCAACAAACAGGTCAATATCACCTTTTTCTGCGGCAAGAAGGATTGAGAATGAGGTAAGAGGGCAGTCCGGCGGGATAATGCTGTTCACTTGGCCAAATACCTGCGAGTCAGTAATGACAAGGTCCGGGCCGGTTTTCATCGCATCCTGAAGCGTATCAGGAGTGCAGCAGACCGGGACACAGCCGCGGTCCAGCAATTCCCTGATCACCCTTACCTGAGGAAGGATGATCCGGCCCTTTGGAGCCTCACTGTCCTGAGGCATTACCAGAACCACAACGCTGCCGTGGTGAACCAATCGGCCGGTAAGAAAGCACTCTTCCGCTTTGGGAAGTACCGCTGCAATACGTCTTATAAGGGCTCCGGTCTCAACATTTCTGTCTTCAACTGCTACTACCGGGACATCTTCCGCATTCAACTCTTCCTGCCACTTTGCGTCCTCCGGATTACCGGAAAGCAGCAGCACAGCCACATCCGTGCTGTCAATCACTTGCCTGGTCAGGCGCTCACGCTCAGAGCCAAGTTCACCGCCATCCCCATAACCGGCAGTGTCCACCAATACACAGGGGCCGATACCAGGCAACTCGATGCGTTTTCGCACCGGATCAGTTGTTGTCCCGGGTCTGTCACTTACCAAAGACACCTTCTGTCCGGAAATGGCATTGACCAGTGTGGACTTACCACTGTTGGTAGCCCCGAAAAAGGATATTTGGTACGGTTCCATCATCGTTTCTGATTGTGTTATACCTATATTTCCCCTGCTGCGGACCTGGTCCAAGGGGTTAATTATCGGCCCTAGGCGTCAAATTCCGCCACAATCTTCTTGATGTCGGAGGGATTGAGCCTGCCGTAAACCTTTTCACCGATGGTGGCCACCGGTGCAAGGCCGCAGGCGCCCACGCAGCGGAGGCAGTCAAGTGAGAACTTGCCGTCAGGGGTGGTCTCCCCCACCTCAATTCCAAGTACCCTCTTGAATTCCTCCAGCACCTTGTCTGAGCCGCGGACATAGCAGGCCGTTCCAAGGCACACTGAAACGGGATATTTTCCCTTGGGCACCATGGAGAAGAAAGAGTAGAAAGTTACCACTCCATATACCTTTGACGCAGGGATGCCCAGTTCTCTGGCTATCACCTTCTGGACTTCCTCAGGGAGGTATCCAAGAGTATTCTGGCACTCGTGAAGGATGCTGATAAGTTCACCGGGCTCGTTCCCGAATTTCCGGCAGATGGCCTCCACCTGGCGAAGAGCTTCACACGATACTTTCATAACTACTACTTGATGCTTTTATCAAAATAACGGGTATGGAGGAGTTTCTCCGAGAGCTCTCCAAGGGGCTCACCCAGGTACACTTTATACAACTGCTTGATATCGGGGTTCTCATGGCTCTTGCGGATGGGCTTGCCTTCATCCTCACGGTAGATGGCACGGGCACGGGCCTTCAGGACCTCCACATTGCCGTGATGGTAAGGCTGGCCGGCGCCGCCGATACAGCCGCCGGGGCACGCCATAATCTCCACCACGTGGTAACCCAGTTCACCTCTACGGAGTTTATCCATAATGTGGCGGGCATTGCCAAGGGTATGGGCCACGCAAACCTTCAAATTGAACCCATTGAGGTCAATTGTAGCCTCCTTGATGCCGTCAAGGCCGCGCACGTCCTTGAATTCCAGCCTGGGCAGGGTTTTTCCGGTATAAACCTCATAGACGGTACGGAGGGCAGCCTCCATCACGCCGCCGGTTGCGCCGAAGATGGCGCCGGCGCCTGAGGATTCTCCCATAGGAGTGTCGAAATCCGTATCCGGAAGGCTCTTGAAGTCGATATTGGAACGCTTTATGAGGCGTGCAAGTTCACGGGTGGAGATGGAGTAATCCACATCCGGATTGCCACCCACTGAGAATTCCTCACGCTCGCACTCGTACTTCTTGGCAAGGCAGGGCATAATGGACACCACCACCAGTTTCTCGCGGGGAATTCCCATCTTCCGGGCCCAATAATTCTTGGCAATGGCGCCAAACATCTGGGCCGGGGACTTGGCCGATGAAGGATACTCCAGAAGATCCGGATAGTTGTGCTCATAGAAGTTCACCCACGCCGGGCAGCAGGAAGTCATGATAGGGAGCTTCACGCTCTTGTCCCCTCCAAGGAATGTCTTGAGCCTGTGAAGGATCTCCGCGCCCTCCTCCATAATTGTAAGGTCTGCGGCAAAGTCCGTGTCAAACACATAGTCAAAGCCAAGATACCTCAAGGACGTTGCCAGCTTTCCGGTAACAATGGTTCCGGGCTCCATCCCAAACTCCTCTCCAAGTGCCACGCGAACTGCCGGAGCAGGCTGGGCAATCACAATCTTGTCAGGGTTGCAGAGGTCGTCCAGCAGCCTGTCCGTGTTGTCGCGCTCCGTGAGGGCGCCGGTGGGACAGACCGCCACGCACTGGCCGCAGTACGTGCAGTCAGTGTCCTTGAACATGCGGTCAAATGTGGGTGCGATGGTGGTTTCAAAGCCACGGCGCACGGCGCCAAGCACGCCAACCGTCTGAACCTGGTTGCACACAGTCTCGCAGCGGCGGCACAGGATGCACTTGTCCATGTTGCGGGTAATGGCTGCCGTCTCTTCCTTCTTACGGACGCTCTGTTCACCTTTATAGGTCATCCTGCGGATATTGAAGCGGGTAACCAGCTTCTGGAGCTCGCAGTCATTGCACTTTGGGCAGGTGAGGCAGTCGTTGGGGTGGTCGGACAAAATAAGTTCTGCAACAGTTTTGCGTGCGCGCACAACGCGTGCCGAATTTGTACGAACCACCATTCCCTCTGTCACCATTGTGGCACAGGAAGGGGCCAGGTTGCGCCTTCCTTCCACCTCTACCACGCATACGCGACATGAAGCGGGGGTATTCTTGACGCAGGTGCCCTTAAGGTCCATGTGGCAAAGGGCGGGAATATTTATGCCGATAGTAGCGGCCGCGTCCAGGATACTTGTTCCTTTGGGCACGCTTACGGCCCTGTTATCTATAGTTAGGGTAATCATATTTTCCATAGCGTGTGGGATTAAATGACTTTGATGGCTCCAAACTTACACCTGGACAGGCACATTCCGCAGCGGATGCACTTTTCAGGGTTAATCACAAACGGCTTGCGCACCTCACCGGCAATTGCCTCAGCAGGGCACCCCCGCGCACATGCGCTGCAGCCCTTGCACAGAGCCGGATCGATGGAGTAAGTAAGGAGGGCCTTGCACTTATGCGCACGGCAAACGTGGTCACTCACGTGCTCCTCATATTCCTCACGGAAATTTGAGAGCGTTGAGAGCACGGGGTTGGGGGAAGTCTGGCCAAGACCGCAGAGTGCCGTGTCCTTGATTACCTTTGCAAGGTTCTCAAGGGTGTCAAGGTCCTCCATGGTTCCCCTGCCCTGTGTAATCTTGTCCAGGATTTCAAGCATACGGCGGTTACCTATACGGCAAGGGGTACACTTTCCGCAGCTCTCATCCACGGTGAATTCCAGGAAGAACTTTGCCACGGAAACCATGCAGTCGTCCTCGTCCATCACTATCATGCCGCCGGAGCCCATCATTGAGCCTGCTGCTGCAAGGGACTCATAGTCAATGGGAATATCAAGGTGCTTTTCCGTAAGGCAGCCGCCGGAAGGACCGCCGGTCTGGACGGCCTTGAACTTCTTGCCGCCTTTCACGCCGCCGCCAATGTCATAGATAATCTCACGGAGCGTAGTGCCCATGGGAACCTCTATGAGGCCCACGTTGTTGATCTTGCCGGCAAGGGCGAACACCTTGGTGCCCTTGGACTTTTCCGTGCCGATGGATGCGAACCACTGGGGTCCCTTAGTGAGGATAACGGGAACGTTGGCAAGGGTTTCAACGTTGTTCACGTTGGTGGGATTGCCAAAGTAACCGGCCTCTGCGGGGAACGGGGGCTTGAGGGTGGGTTCACCGCGCTTTCCTTCCATGGAGTGGATGAGAGCTGTTTCCTCGCCGCACACAAACGCACCCGCGCCGTAGCGGATCTCTATGTCAAAGTCAAAACCAGTTCCAAGGATATTCTTTCCAAGGAGGCCATATTCACGTGCCTGGCCGATAGCAACCTTGAGGCGGTGCACCGCCAGGGGGTATTCGGCCCTTATATATATAAGGCCATGGTGGGCGTTGATACAGTAGCCGCAGATCATCATGGCTTCAATAACGGAATTGGGGTCTCCCTCCATGATTGAGCGGTCCATGAATGCGCCGGGGTCTCCTTCATCGGCATTACATACCACATATTTGTCCGGGGCGTCAAACTTACGGGCAATCTCCCACTTAACTCCGGTGGGGAAACCTGCGCCGCCGCGGCCCCTCAGGCCACTGGCCTTGATATCGGCAAGCACATCCAGGCTGTCACGGGTAAGGCTGGTGGCAAGTGCCTTGTAGCCGTCCCTGGCAATGTATTCGCGGATGTCTTCCGGATTTATGAAGCCGCAGTTGCGAAGTGCTATCCTCAGCTGCTTGCGGTAGAAGTTCATGTGCTTGGAGTCGGAGATATGCTCCCCTGTTCCGGGATCCTGGTAGAGGAGGCGCTCCACCTTGTTGCCGCCGATAATGTGGGACACCACTATTTCCTCCGCGTCTTCCGGGCGTACGGAGGTATAGAAGTTGTTGTCCGGGACTATCTTCACGATGGGGCCTTTCTCGCAGAAGCCAAAGCAGCCGGGCACAACCACGTCCACTTTGTCCTGGATACCATGGGCTTTCAGGGACTCCTGAAGATTCTCAACGATCTTTGCGCTTTCGGAGGCTTTGCAACCGGTACCGCCGCAGCAGAGAATCTGCAAGTGCGGCGTGCCTTTCTCAAGGCCGGCGGCTTCCGTGGAAGTGGCCTTGTTACTTTCCTCCCTGACAGACAGGGCTTTAAGGGCTTCCTGTCGGATGCCTTCAAGGGCATCAGGTGAGTTGATAATCATTATTTTCGGGATTAGGTTATCTTTTAAAGCACTAAGTTATAAATATTTCCGGAAATAATGTACTGCTACGGCATGAAAACGATATCCCGCTTTCTTTTTATAGCCATAACGGCATAGCGGGAAAGCAGGGTGGTTTCTCCGGCAGATATTTGCTTTTACTAAAGTAATTTGCTATCTTCGCAACTTGGAAAGTTAGAGATGCATCACTTAGTTTCTTTTTCAATGACTAATCATGCCCTTAGCCACATACTAAGGGACGGTGTGGCGCGTCCCGTTTCCCGTCATGCCCGACGTTCTCTACGTCATGCCCGACCCGATCGGGCATCTCTTTCCTCTGTCATTCTGAGCGATCCCTCTGTCATTCTGAGCGCAGCGAAGAATCCCCTTCCATTTGCAAATCAACCAATCAAATCCAATAATTTATGAAAAAACAAAAATTAACCTATTCTGCCCCAACGACAGAAACCCTCGTGGTAGGATTCGAGGGTGTGATTTGCCATAGTAATTATGGCGTGATGTTAGCAGCTGGTTTAGGCTTTAATGAAGCAAACAGCAACATCACTGACTACACAACAGGTGCGGACTTTTAATCTTGATGCCCTATGAAAAAGATTTTTAGTACCCTTCTTGTGTCTGCCGTTGCATTAATGGCATTCTCATCCTGCCAGAAAGAAAGT
This sequence comes from uncultured Bacteroidia bacterium, assembly GCA_902768955.1. Taxonomy (GTDB): domain Bacteria; phylum Bacteroidota; class Bacteroidia; order Bacteroidales; family UBA932; genus Cryptobacteroides. The sequence continues at coordinate 5,720 of CACXNH010000090.1, forward strand.
GACATGATTCAGGACAAGCCCTCCGCCAAGGGGGCCATCATGACCGTAAGCGCCGGCAGTTCAACAACCAAAACGGCCATTACTGAAGTCTCTTCCACCAATTACAAACTTAATTGGACTGCCGGAGACGCTATCGCCTGTTATGAAGTAAGTGTAGTTGAATCTACCCCCACTGTTCAAGGTAAAGTCACATCTTCTGCTCTTGACGCAGACGCAGAGACCGCATCCTTTACATTTGATCTTAGCGGAAATAACGGAGACCCTGATTACTCCTATATTTTTGTATATCCTGCAGCAAAATATACAAAGAGCGGTAGTAACTATCGCGCCCAGATTCCTGAAAATCAGACATTTTCTGCCACCACATTTGACAAGGATGCAGACGTTCTGATTTCCCGCGCCATAACAGGACAGAAAACTCGCCCCACTACTGTCCAGGCAGAATTTGAACGCATCGGTGCTACGGCACAGATGAATATCAAGGCCCCTTCTTCTTCTACAACGGAAAAAATCCGCAAAATCACTTTCTCCACCACTGAGTCCGGCGCAAAACTCTATGGTTATATCAAGGTTGATCCTCTGAATGGCACGCACGAGACAGAGATTTATAACGGTGGAAATTCCCTCACTCTTACTCCCGCCTCTTCCACAAATTATACCGGGACCATTCCCGTTTGGTTCCGGCTTGGTGAGGTTACACTCACTGACAACTTCACTGTAAAAGTCACAACTGACAAAAAGATTTACACCAAGGTAGTTGATCTTGCAGGCGCCGGCCGGAAAATAGAGTTCCACAACTCCGGTTTGACAAAGTTCAATGTGGATATGACAGGTGTTGACGGAGTTGTCAATCCTTCGTTTGAAGGTGATTATCTGATTGGATCATACGGTGACAAATGGCAGTTGATGAGTTCCGTTAACAGCAATAACTATTACGAGCCTTATGTGACTACTGTGGCTGAGGAATTTGGTTCAGTTTCAGCATCAGACTTTGTTGCATCCGGCATCAACACCAATGATTATCTCTGGAAAGTTGAAGAGAATGCAGATGGCTATTCAATCAAGAGTTACAAGACCGGTAAGTATGTATCCCTGACAGTAAACGATAATAAAGCTACTGCCGCTGACGCGCTCGAAGATGAATATTTCTCCACCTATTTCACGTTTAGTGTGGATGAGAATATAACTACTATCACAAGCACACGTTTTACTAATAGATATTTAAGGTTTAATACCGGCGCCCCTCGCTTTGCTTTCTATGCAAGCAACGGCTCCAATATTTACCTGATTCCTTGCGATTACGACAATCGTACCACTGTGACGCTTACATTTACAGAGTCAAGCCTGTCATACGATACTAAAGCCTGTATAA
>CACXNH010000091.1 GCA_902768955.1 uncultured Bacteroidia bacterium
TTTAGTGCTCTGCAACTTTTTTCATCGGCCTTATGGCCTATTCAGAGGGGTTTTTCAGCGGCCTCGGGGTGAAATGCCACCTGGTCCAATAAAGGGTTAGACCTCGTCCAAAAATTAGCTGGACCAGGTCCACCGGCGACATGAAAGGATGTGTGGAGGATGTTTGTGTCAGAAAAGGGCAATTAGCACTGTACCAGTATCGCGGTTGGTACTCACTGTGTGCACTTTGGTGGTATAATGCACATACTCAGTACCGTCGGGTACTCACTGTATACGAAAAGGGCATCATACGTACGTGGTCAGTACCATCTGGTACTCACTGTGTGCGAAAATGGCATTAAACGTCCGTGGTCAGTACCGGCTGCAGGTGGCAGGACTTGCTCCGGAGAACACTAAAGCCTGTTAATCCGGGCGAGGTTGGTTTTTCTGTGACCATCCTCGTCCAGAGGATGTGGACCAGAGGCACTTACAATGGCATTTCGGTGGGCGTGGTTGGTAGCAGTAAATCCAACCTCGCCCAAAGTGATAGCCCAAACACATAGTTTTGCACTTTGCCGTGTTGACACTCAGGTTGCCCACAATGGGGTTTTTGATGCCAACACGGCAACGTTTTTGACAAAAAAGGCCGATTTGCTTGCCGTGTTGGCAGTCAAATCGGCCTTATACGTGTTTTACGTGTCAACACGGCAAAAGACGCTAGTCCTTCATCTCAAAATAGTACTTGCGCACCCAGTACTCGAAGAGCGGATCTTCCAGTACTGGGTTGTCGTTCTGGTCCAGCATTATCACCTCTTTCTTCATAAGGGCTTCTTTAACCCTCTTTACATTGGCCGATGAATTGAGCCCGTAGCGGCGTATGACATCAGCTGCGCTGAAGCGGGTAACTCCGTCCAGAGTAGCCCTCAGCAGACTCACCTGATGGGTAGTGAGGCCGTTCATTACTGCCCGGAAGGCAGGTTCATGGATGCTCACCAGACTTTCCAGGGACTCTACAAGGAGCGGCTCCATGATGTAGCCGCGGCTCATTGAGTCTGCAATGGCAATAAGGTGATGTATGTACCAGAGATGACCGCGGAAGAGGTTGTAGACTCCCTGCAGGAGGCGCTTCTCCACCACTTTTCCGCTGGTAAGGAAACCGTGGTGCAGATGCTCCGTCATCTCTTCCTCCGGAACCGGAGACAGCCTGACTCTCTCTACGCGGCGGTTGAAAAGGATGTTGTCCTTCAAGATGGCGCTCATTGCATTCACAGCGCTGCCGGAAAAGACAAATGAGAAGTTCCTCCCCTTCTGCTCCTTAATAACGGCCGATAACGGCCTGAGTATGGAGTCAGGGTCTTCCAGATTGCCGATACAGTGGAATTCCTCAATTATGAGGATCATGTTCTGCTGCCTTTCATCGGCAATGGAAAAGGGAAGGCGCAGCATTGCCATGGCGTCACTCTTGTCAAGCGGCCAGCCAACGGATACGGCCTGCCCGGTCTGGGTGAAATCTGCCCCGTCAAAGACAAAATGTGTTCCCTGAAGCTGCTGTTTCACAAGGGCCTCAAGTTCTGAGGGGCTTGATGCAACCATCTTGAGAACAGTTGAACCAAACCTCAGGAGGAATTCCTCCGGGGTGCGGATGTTCATGGCGCTGAACTGCCCCACGGAGAATATCTTGCCGGTTACCCTGAGGGAAAAGAGCGTTTGCTGTATAAGGGAAGTCTTGCCCGTCTTCGGGGGCTCATAGATTGAGATGTGCTCTCCCTGGGAAAGAAGGTTCCCAAGGAGAGTCACATCCTGCTTCCTGCCGATAAACTTGTTACCGGTCACATACTGAGAAAACGGGAACGGGCTTTCCATAGCACCTACGCTTCAGGGGATCCCTCGGCGACAGGAGATTCCTCGACTTCGCTCGGAATGACAGTTTCGGGAGCGGGCTGCTAGCGCTTCAGAGGACTGGGGCACTTTGGTGCAAGGAAATTGAAGAGCCACAACACCAGAAGGGCACCCACCACAAGGGAACAGAAGCATCCCCAGAAAATGCGGCGGTTACGGGCCTTGCGGGCATTCTCGTCAACTGCGGTAAGTTTGGGGAACTTGGCCAGCGAAGTGAGGGTTTTGCCGAACTTGGTGTTCACAAGGGCTTTGGCGTTGATTGCCCAGCCGTTTGCATTGAGGACGGGACCTACGTCACGCCTGCGAAGCTTGCGCCATGCGATGAACATGGAAGGGCCCGAGATGAGCAGCAAGACCACCGCTATGATTATGAGCACCTGCCACCAGGTAATGCCCTTGAGCGCGGCTATGACGCCTGCCAGGGCGGCACCGATAAGACCCAGTGCCATACCAACTGCCGCAAAGATACCTGCATATTTGGCTATGTCGAAGGGAGCGGCGGGAGCCTTGCCGTCTGCGGCGGTATTTGTTGCGGTGGAAAGGCCAGCCATGGATTTCTCGTTCTTCTCTGCGGCCTTCTTGTCCACGCGGTCGTTGATCATGCGTGCAACCTTCCTGTAAGGAGTCCAGAAGGCCTGGCGCACGGAGATGGGGTTCTCCACGATTGCTGTCACCTTTGCGGTGTAGTCATTGCCGTCACGGTCATAGAACACGGCGTTCTTGCCTTCACGGAGGCCGTCCACGTCACCGTCCGTGAGCACTGCCGCAATGTTGAAGGATTTGGCAAGTTTCTCTGAAGTGCATGCGCAGTAGAGAATGTACATTCCGCTGAGGGAGGAGATTTCCGGAGCGGGACCGGCAACCTTTACGCAGAGGTCCGTGGAGCGCTGGTCTATGTACAGGCGTCCCGCCTGGAAGATGGCCTTGCGGTCAGGGTCATAGAAATCGGCCAGGACAACATAGTTATTGAGGAAACGGTAGAAGTTCTTGTAAAGGCTCACAAGTTTTCCTACTTCCTCTATTGAGAGAGCGTTGGCTTCCTCTGCCTTGTCTTTTTCGACGAGCTCCAGGAGGGCGGCTTTCTTGTCTTCCTTGAGGACAGCCTCTATGCACTCAAGGCCAAGGCCTTCCACTTCCCCGCCCTTCTTAGCGTCAATCCAGGCGCAATAAGGGCCGAACTTTCCAAGTATCTCATTCCAGGAGGCCTCGTCAAGCACCTTGGGGGCATCCACCAGTTCCTTCATTGCGTCAACCGCAGCCTTCCAGGCAGGGTTTACGGCATCGAGCTTGAGTTTTCCGTCCTTTGCAGGCTTTGCAAGGGGCTGAGCGCCAATCTGGTCCTGGGCGGCGGCCAGATTGCCCTCTATGGCGGCAATCTTGTCCACGTTCACATCCAGGGCGGCGGAAGTGGACTCATCAAAGCCGATAAGCTTGCAGCGCATGAAATAATCCGCCACCTTGTCCCTCAGGGCCTCAACGGCGGCAAGGGCATCTGCTGTCTTGTCTCCAAACGGGAATACGTCCTTTGTACCGGCTTCCTTCCAGGCCTTGTAGTCTGCGCAGGCGGCGTAGAAGGCCTCAATATGGTCTGCGGTGACGCCGGGAACGCCGCTGCGGTCTATGGCCGATGATATGCCGGAGATGGTCTCTATGAGTTTTGCAAGGGCCTCATCCTCCCCGGCAGAAGCCGGAGTGATGATGCCGTCACCATTGAAAAGGGTATTTGCGAATATCTTTGTGAAATCGGCCGTATCTTCCACGGAAACGGAATCCTTCTCCACCCCAAGGTTCTTCAGAATCTGACGGGCCGATGAAAGGAGCCTTGCTCCGTCAGGATCCTCCTGGTTGAAGGCGGAGAACTCCAGGACGTCGCGGCCTTCCAGGAGAAGGTCTGCGTCCTTGATGACACGGGTGAGCCACTGGGCCGTTTTGATGACCTCGTCCACGCGGATTCTGCCGTCTGCGTCCACGTCTATGTACTTCAGGGTCTTCTCATCAAACTCAAGGCCTTGGGTGGGACAGCTCAGGACAGTCCAGAGTTTGCGGTCAAGCTCCCCAAGATGACGGATATCCTCACCGCTTTGGATATTCACACGTACGGTTCCGCCTACTGAGGCGAACTTCCAGGGATAGGTTTCAGGGGTCTTATTCATAAGTCTAACAATTGTGTTACCTACAAATTTAATAAAAAATTTTGCAGGTCGGCAAAAAAATTATAACTTTGCAGCCCATTAAGAAAAAGGAGGTGTAAAAGCATGATCATCGTACCCATTAAAGAAGGCGAAAATATTGAAAGGGCCCTGAAGAAATTCAAGCGCAAATTCGAGAAAACCGGAGCAGTCCGTGAGCTTCGCGCACGCAAAAACTTCGAGAAACCTTCAGTGATCAAGCGTATGGCTCACCAGAAGGCCATCTATGTACAGCATCTGCGTCTCCAGGAGGAACAGTAATCTGTAACACCTTCACAATAAAATCAGGCGTCCCGTCACGGGGCGCCTGATCTTTTACCAAATATTAACTAAACCAACTTAAAACTAACCGGTTTTTAGTTAATGCAAGCAGCGTGCCAAACTTTATACATCAAGCTCGTGTGCCACCTCTGCGCGGGCGCGCTCAACGCTCTTGGAGCGTTTGAGGACAAATCCTGAGCCAAGGTATTTGGTACGCACATCTTCATCGGCGGCCAGTTCCTCCGGCGTGCCGGCCTGCAGGATAACGCCCTCATAAAGAAGATATGCACGGTCTGTAATGGCAAGGGTTTCACCCACGTTGTGGTCTGTGATGATAACGCCTATGTTGCGGTACTTCAGCTTAGCAATTATGTACTGGATATCCTCCACGGCAATGGGGTCTACTCCGGCAAAGGGTTCATCCAGGAGGATGAATTTGGGGTCTACGGCAAGGGCCCGGGCTATCTCGCAGCGGCGGCGCTCACCACCGGAAAGCTGAATGCCGCGGGACTTACGGACCTTGGAGAGGTTGAACTCGTCTATGAGCCTTTCCATACGCTCTACCCTCTGCTCCTTTGTCATTCCCCTGGTGGAAGAAGATATTTCCATCACGGACATGATATTGTCCTCCACTGACATCTGACGGAACACGGATGCTTCCTGAGGAAGGTAGCCTATACCCCTCTGGGCCCTCTTGTACATAGGGAGAGTAGTGATGTCCGTGATATTGCCTTCATCGTCCTGGAGGTATATATTTCCGCCGTTAGGCTTCACCTGGCCGGTAATCATATAGAAACTGGTGGTTTTGCCTGCGCCGTTAGGGCCCAGGAAGCCTACAATCTCTCCCTGCTGCACTTCCATGGATACCCCCTTCACAACGGTACGTACACCGTATTTCTTTACAATCTTATCTGCTATTAACTTCATCTTTCTTATTTTTAGATTCTTCGACTCCGCCCTTCGGGCTTCGCTCAGAATGACAAGGTGGGAGAATTCTTCGGTTCAATAAGAGTGGTTATTTGGTGTCAAGCCCTAAATCGGCGATAAAATCACGGACGGCGGGATTCTTCTCCATAAGGTCCTTGGCCTTTTCTTCTGGCATATAAGGGACTTTTTCTGCATTCTCAGGCTCTGGTGTTACGGCAACCACAATATTCACCTTACGGCAGGCAAGGAGCTCGCGGAGCTTGGTCTCAAGTTCACGCTGCATCTTTTCCTCCACCCACTGCTTCTGGGCCTGGTTCATCACCACAAACTCCACAACTTTCACGCCTGCATCTTCACTCAGATTGATCTGACCGCTTGAGAGCATGCTTGCAAGGCGGGGCTTTGAGGTGTACTGCCCTGCGAGTTCCTTCCATTTAAGGCGTACGGTGTTGTCGTCCGGAAGACGGGTATCGGTATTGCCGGCATCGGCTTCGGCATTCCCTGCCTGACCGGGAATCTCCTTCTCCACTGCAATTGCGCTTATTGAGAGGGCCGATCCAGTCTTGGGAGCCCTTCTGCGCGGCTGTGCCGCCGCAGGCTTTGCGTCATTCCCGGCTTGACCGGGAATCTCTTCCTTCGGGGCAGGAGATGGCCGGTCGGGGCCGGCCATGACGGGATTGGCAGCAGGCTTAGCGGGCTGCGCCACGGGAGCCTCTGCTCCCGCTGAAGGCTTATTCTGCAGGAAGCAGAGCCTCATAAGGGTGAACTCTATGTGGAGGCGTGGATTCACCGCTGCCTTGTAGCCTGATTCGCAGGCGGTTGTAACGCCAAGGGCCTGGTAAAGGAATGCCATGGAGCAGCGGGAGCCCTGCTCTGCATACTTCTTCTTCAGGGAATCAGGAAGCTCCAGAAGCGGCTCCAGGCCGCCTGTCTTGGCAACTACAAGATTCCTCAGGTGCTCGGAGAGGGAGCCCACAAAATGAAGGGCGTTGAATCCCTTTGCAAGGACTTCATCAAGGATAGTGAAGCACTTTGCATAGTCTCCTGAAAGCGCCGCGTCCACAATGGAGAAACTGTACTCGTGGTCCAGAACGCCAAGGTTGCGCTTTACGTCCTCATAACTTACTGAAGTGCCGCAGAAGGCCACTGTCTGGTCAAAGATGGTGAGAGCGTCACGCATTGCGCCATCGGCCTTTGAAGCAATGACATGGAGGGATTCGTCATCTATGGTAACACCTTCCTTCTCAGCTATGCCGCGAAGGTTTTTCACCATATCGGAGATGCTGATACGGTTGAAGTCGTAGGTTTGGCAGCGGCTGAGTATGGTGGGGAGTATCTTGTGCTTTTCCGTTGTGGCCAGGATGAAGATGGCGTGTGCCGGGGGTTCCTCAAGGGTTTTGAGGAAGGCGTTGAAGGCGCTCTGGGACAGCATATGCACCTCATCTATGATGTATACGCTGTACTTCCCTACCTGAGGCGGCACCTGTACCTGCTCCATAAGGGTTTTTATGTCCTCTACGGAGTTGTTGGAAGCGGCGTCAAGTTCATGGATGCAGTAGCTGCGGCCTTCCTTGAAGGAGACGCAGGACTCGCACTGCCCGCAGGGTTCCATATCCGGCCCGGGACTGGAGCAGTTGATCATCTTGGCAAAGATACGCGCCGTGGTGGTTTTACCAACGCCGCGGGGCCCGCAGAAAAGGTATGCGTGTGCCAGCTGCCCCCTCTTGATTGAGTTTGACAGCGTCCTTGCAATTGTGTCCTGGCCGATAAGGGTCTCGAAGGAGTCCGGCCTGTACTTCCTGGCAGATACAATATACTCGCTCATAGATTACAAA
>CACXNH010000092.1 GCA_902768955.1 uncultured Bacteroidia bacterium
TAATTGGCGACAGGGACACTTACAAACGCCTTTCCGGTACAGTGAACGCCACTTACAGGATTAAGGACTGGCTCCGTATCGGCACAAACAATACAATTGAGAAATACGACGTCTCCTCCTTTGTGGACGGCGGAGGCCAGAGCAACATCTACTCCAGCGCCCTCAACGGCGCCCTTATGGGCAGCCCTATGATTCCCGTCACCTATTCCCCGGACAATCTTCCTGACGCCATGAAGAATTACCTGGCAGCCGGATATCCTATGTTCAGGGATGCCAACGGAGATTATTTCAGCGTGGTTGGAGGATATCCACAGCCCCAGGTCTCCATACGTATGAATAATATTTCCAGTTACGGGTTCAATCTCATCGGCACTACATTCGTGGAACTTACTCCGCTGGAAGGCCTCACGCTTACATCAAAAGTGGGATACCGGTTCTCCAATGCCCATACCTACTATTACCAGAACAGGTATGTCGCTTCAAATATGTCTATGAACCTGGAGAATAATCCCGTTTCCCGAACCAACTCCACCACGATGTACTATCAGTGGGAGAATTATGCCTCTTATCACAGGACCTTTGCCGATGCTCACACAGTAGACGCACTGGCTGGAATGTCCTTCAGCCAGAACGACCTTACCTATCTGCTTTCCGGCGCATCCAACGTGATGAAGGACGATCCCCTCTTTGCCGACGTTTCATTCGCCGCCGGCGATGCCGCAAAGAATGCACAGGGTAAAAGGACCTTCAACCGTAACCTCTCCTACTATGCCCGCCTTGGATACAACTATAAAGGCCGATACTACATCCAGGGCATATTCAGGGCCGATGCCGCCGACACTTCCATCCTCCCTGCAGCCAACCGCTGGGGTTATTTCCCGGGTGTGAGCGCAGGCTGGAACTTCACCAATGAGGAATTCTTCCCCAAACTTGGCTGGCTGCAATCCGGAAAACTGCGCGCCTCCTGGGGACAGAACGGCTCCATCAGCAATCTTGGCAATTACATCTATTCCAATGCCATTATCCAGACAGCCCAGGGCTATCCCTACGGCGCCACGCCCACATATGTGATTGCCGGCGCCCCGGGCCAGGTGGAGAATCCAAAACTCACCTGGGAGACCTCCGAGCAACTTGACCTTGGCCTGGACCTGGTGCTTCTTGACGGCCGCCTCACTTTTTCCACCGACTGGTACCGCAAGGAAACCAAAGACCTGATAGTTACCGGCAGCCAACTCCCGCTTGAGGTGGGCAACAATGCCGCCCCCATCAACGCCGGAAACGTTCTCAACACCGGCTTTGAATTCGACCTTGGATGGAAGGACACAATCGGGGATTTCAGCTATGGTATCAACGCCAACCTTGCCACTCTGAATAACCGCGTTACATATCTGGATCCCAACATTGCCGACAACAGGATATACAGTGATATCGGCATTCTCACAATGGAGCATATCACTGCCTTCGAGGTAGGATATCCTGTATGGTATTTCTACGGATACAAGGTAAAGGACATCTTCTTCCTCAACGGTAATCCTGAATTTGAGGACATCAACGGAGACGGCGCCATCACTGCCGCAGACCGCACCTACCTTGGCTCTGCCATTCCCAGCATGACCTTCGGCATAACCCTGTCGGCAGCATGGAAGGGCCTTGACTTCATGGTGTTCGGCGCGGGAAGCGTGGGCAACAAGGTGTTCAACGGCCTCAACCCCGGCACTTTCAATTATAATTTCAAGGAGATTTTCGACAACCGCTGGACTCCTGATAACAGGGAGGCAAAATACGCTTCACCTGCCATCAACAGTTCAATCATGAACAACTACATCATCTCCGACGCCAACGTCTTTGACGCATCCTTCTTCAAGATCAAGCAAATCCAGCTTGGCTATACCCTCCCCGGAGATTTCACCGGCAGATTCAAGGTTCAACGTATCCGCGTGTTCGCCTCTCTGGACGACTTCTTCGTCTTTACCAAGTACATCGGCCTTGATCCGGAAGTATCGGCCTCCGCCACCAGCGGTATGGGCGTAGACTTTGGTACTTACCCAAACACCCGCAAGTTTATGTTTGGTCTTAATATAACCTTCTAAACCTCCCTGAAAATGAAAAAGACATTATATCTCCTTTTTGTCATCGGCGCCCTGTCATCCTGCCAGAGCCTTCTGGACATACCCCAGCAGGGAGTGCTTAATATGGACACCTTCTACAAGACCGATGAAGACGCTCAGCAGGCGCTTGCGGCCGTATACAACGAGTGGGCCTACAAATTCGCCTTCTCCAACTTCCACTGCAAACTCCTTATGGCCGATGACACCTGGCAGGGTGGAAACGGCCCCGCCGACGGCGCTTCCGGCGCTGCCCTTTCCCGCGCATATTACGACTCTTCCAACGAGAAGATAAAGTTTATGTATGAGGGGTATTATATAATTGTAAACCGCGCGAACCTCCTGCTGGACAGTTTCCAGAATTCCGCCGACTCCAAGATCAAGAAACAGGCGGTTGCCGAAGCCAGGTTCTTCCGCGCCTGGGCTTACTATGAACTTGTCACCATGTGGGACAACCCTCCGCTTGTAAAAAGTGTACTAGGTTCTAACGATGGCAAAGTGTCAAACACTCCCGGAGAAGAAACCTGGAAATTCCTGGAGGACGAACTAAAGGACATAATATCCAGTGGCAATCTCACTGAGAAGTCATCGGCCACAGACCCCCAGGCCGGTGTCAGGCCCACAAAACAAACCGCCGAGGCCCTTCTTGGCAAGGTTTACATGTGGGAAGGCAAATACGACCTTGCGCTGCAGCAGCTGGAGTCTGTAATCGGACATCAACGCCTTCGGTTGCAACAACGACTGGATTTTTGGTAAGAACGTGAACGAAGGGTTTATGATTTACGATCAGGCTAAGTGGGACGCCTATTTCGGGGACGACCACCCCTTCTGCGAGATGCCGGTTGGCTGGGGTTTCTTCAATCCCACCCAGAAACTGGCCGATGCTTTTGTGGAGGTGGAAGGGAAGGAGGGCTACAGGCTCAACAACACCATCATCTCCAACGACAAGATGCACTCCGACGTAGGCGCCTGGGCCGGAACCGCCTGCAACCTCTTTGAGCATTGCGGCTGGTGGAAGATCAAGAACATTTCCCGTTCAAAGAACATCCTTTTCTCCGGTGGCGGCGGCTATTCGGCAAACTTCCCCGACATCCGTTATGCAGAAGTGCTGCTTCTTGCAGCCGAAGCCGGTTTCAAGACCGGAAGCCCCAACGCCCTTGGCTATTTCAATGAGATCCGCGACAGAGCCAAGGCCCCCCACGCCGGTGCCCTTGATATGCCCACCATCATCAAGGAAAATCTTCTGGAACTGTGCTTTGAAGGACATCGCTTCCAGGACCTCAAGCGCTGGGACCGCAACGGTGACTTAGATATGGTTGCAGTTCTTAAAGATAAGGGAAAGAACAATTATTTCTTCACCCCGCTGCCTCCTTCCGCCGACAATCCCAAGTACACTGACGCCGACAGGTCTTCATTTACGGAGCCCAGTTGGGTTTATACCGTACCGGCCACAGAAAGCCGTAAGCCATTTCGTGAGATGGGCAAAAGACCTGAAAGATACGAAAATGAAAAAGGATTTCTAACCCTTCCCTATCCGCAGTCGGAACTTGACGTGAATCCAAACATAAAGCAGAATCCAGGATGGGAGTCCAGTCTCTAAAACCATCACGCTATGAACCTTAAAACCACATCCATCGTTTTTCTGATATTCCTTGCCGGATGCACCGGAAAAAAGGCCACCGATATTGACGGAATCCTTGCCTCCATGACCCTTGAAGAGAAGGCCGGCCTCCTGGTTGGAGACGCCTGGGGAACCAGGGTTCCCGGCGCTTCCACATTTGTCACGGAAGACACCTTCAATTATGAAAGCGGCCCCGTGAGGGTGCCTGGTGCACCTTTCTCCACGCGTCCCATGGAGCGGTTCGGAATCCCCGGCACCGGTATGGCCGATGGCACAGCCGGCGTCAGGATTGACGCCACCAGGCCCGGCAGCGACAACACTTACTACGCCACATGCTTCCCTTCCAGTACCGCAATGGCATCGTCCTGGAACCAGGACCTTGCAACCGGTTTCGGGCGCCTTGTGGGAGAGGAAGTGAGGGAATACGGCCTTGACGTGGTCCTTGGTCCCGGAATGGACCTTCAGCGCAATCCCCTTTGCGGCCGTAACTTTGAGTATTACAGCGAAGACCCCTTCCTTACCGGCAAGATGGCTGCAGCGTGGGTACGCGGTGTCCAGAGCCAGGGCGTGGGAGTAAGCGCCAAGCATTTTGCGGCAAATGACGTAGAGCTGAACCGCCTCAATTCCGACAGCCGTATGAACCCCAGGACGCTCCGCGAAATGAGCCTGAAGGGGTTTGAGATAATGGTCAGGGAATCGGATCCCTGGACTCTTATGAGCTCCTACAACAAGATCAACGGCGTCTTTACCCAGCAGAGCCACGACCTTCTGGAGGACATCCTCCGCGACGAATGGGGCTTTGGCGGCATTGTGATGACGGACTGGGGCTACAAGCCCGGCACCGTAGAAGCCGTGAAGGCGGGCAACGACCTCATGGAAGCCGGACTCTACTTTGAGGCCGACAGGATAATTGCCGCCGTGAAAGACGGCTCCATCCCTATTGAGGATGTGGACAGAAACGTCCGTCGCGTACTTGAATATATTGTGAAGACGCCTTCCTACAAGGGATATGAGTATTCCAATAATCCTGACCTTGAGGGGCACGCTGCCGCCGTCAGAAAAGATGCTGCAGAAGGATTCGTACTGCTTAAGAATGAAAACGGTGCCCTCCCTCTTGAGGGCCTTGGAAACGTAGCCCTCTTTGGCTGCACGTCGTATGATATGGTAGCCGGAGGCACGGGATCGGCCAATGTGAACATGAAGCACCTCTGGCAGCTCTGGGAAGGCTTTGAGGAAAACGGCATCAAGGCCGATGAAACCCTGGCCGCCTGGTACAGGGATTACGTCATAAAGGAAAGGGAGAAGTCCCGTGAGGCCGACAGCGAACTGATCCTTGGTAAGCATGTTATCCAGGACCCCGTCCTTGACGATGACGTAATAGAAGGGTGCGTTCTCAGGAACGACGCCGCAATCATAACCATCGGGCGCAACGCCGGCGAGGGCAACGACCGCCGGATGATTCCCGGAGACTGGAGCCTCACAGAGGATGAACGCGAACTTATGCTTTCCGTAACGGAAGCCTTCCACGCCGCTGGAAAGAAGGTTGTGGTGGTTATGAATATCGGCGGAGTAATAGAGACCTCTTCCTGGAAGGACATCCCCGACGCCATCCTCCTCTGCTGGACTCCCGGACAAGAGGTGGGCCGAAGCATAGCCGACGTTGTTATCGGTAAAAACTATCCCTCCGGCAAACTGCCCATGACCTTCCCGGTTGATTATCTGGACATCCCTTCATCGGCCAACTTCCCTTATGACATCATCCCCGAAAAACCCAGATACCTTGATTTCGGCAACATTGCCGACATGGGCCCCGGAGTGAAGAACGTTGGTTACATCAACTACGAGGAAGGAATCTGGGTGGGATACCGCTATTTCAACACGGCCTGCAAGGAGGTTTCCTATCCGTTTGGATACGGCCTTGGCTACACAACATTTGAATACAGTGACCTTAAGGTGACCACCAGGAAGGGTGGTTTACGCGTTCGTCTGAACGTGAAGAATACCGGTAACAGGCCCGGCAAGGAAGCCGTCCAGATTTACGTAAAAGCACCTTCAGGCGGCCTTGTAAAGCCGGAAGCAGAGCTTCGCGCATTTGGGAAGACAAGAGAGCTCAAGCCCGGTGAACTCCAGAGCCTGGAATTCGATATAGATTCCTACACCATGGCTTCCTACAATGAGGAAACCGCTGCCTGGGAAACAGCCCCCGGAGAGTATACGGTTAAGGCCGCTGCATCTGTTGAGGACGTACGTCTTACAAATACAGTTTCTCTGTCAAAAGGCGCTTCCTGGCCCACTCACAGGGCACTCCTCCCGGAATTCCCCATCAATGAAATAGAGGTCGTTAATCCAAGGTAATGCTGCTATTCATGAAACGCCTGATAACCTTTATCCTGCTCATTTCTTTTGTCTGTCCTGTAGCATGGAGTCAGTCTGACACCCTTACTTCACAACAGATTAAAGAGATACTACGTGACAATCCCGCCCTGGCCGGAGGCAACCATTATGTTCCAGCCTTCCAGCCATACAGTGTTGCTCCTGCCCCCAAAGGCTATAAGCCTGTCTATATCAGCCATTATGGAAGGCACGGAGCCAGGTATTCCACATCGTCCAAGAAATACGACACCGTGTGGAACCTTCTGGAAAGCGGTCACAGTAGCGGCGCTCTTACCCCCGCCGGAGAAGATCTGTACCAGCGTTTTGTCCCGCTCTATCCCATGATGGAAGGGCATAGCGGAGACCTTACTGTAATTGGACAGGAGCAGCACAGGGAACTTGCCGCCCGGATGGTAAAGGCTTATCCTTCTGTTTTTGGAAAGAAAGTAAGGGTTGACGCCCGTTCCACAATAATCCCACGCGCAATTATCTCAATGATGAGTTTCTGCGATGAGCTTAGGGAACTAAGGCCCGGAATGCAGCTTTCGTATGCCGCAGACCACTCTGATATGCCGGTAACAGGTCTTTCGGCATCGTCCCGCGAGGAGGATGCCATAGATGAGTTCAAGAGGATATATGCCTCTCCGGCTCTTGGGGCCGGGCTCTACGGCGCCTATGCCGACATTAACCTTGATCCGGAAGCTTTCTTCCTCCGATATTTCAAGGAGATGGGCCCCGTGGAAGCCTGTGGAAAGCCGGAGGACCTCATGGCCGCCGTTGGAGAAGTGGCCTATAACCTCCAGTGCCTGGAAACCGACGAATGGATGGACGACCTATTTACGGAAGAAGAGCGTTATAAACTGTGGCAGAGAGAGAACCTGTGGGCCGCCCTGATGTTTCTGGACTCGCCCTATTCCCAGGGAATAATATCGGCCCGGGCATGGAGCCTGCTTCAGGATATCATGGACCTGGCCGATGAAGACATCTCTTCAGGGAATGTGCAGGTGCGCCTCCGTTTTGGTCACGACACCGTGGTGGCTCCGCTTATGGGCATCCTTGGAATAAAGGGCTGGGAGCCCCTTGGGGCCGATATGACTCTTTGGAAGTACCATTTCCAGAACTGGAATGTTCCCATGGCCGCCAATGTCCAGATGGTGTTCTACAAAGGCCGGAAAGGAGACATCCTTGTGAGGGTGATGTACAATGAGAAGGACCAGATTCTCCCCCTTCCCGACCAGAGCCTTGCCCCTTACTATAGCTGGGATGCCTTCAAGGAGTATTATCGGCCCATATGTGAGAAGAATCACGCCATTATGGATGGTTTCTGGTCTCAAAGTCCTACTAACTGAAATAGGGCTTGATAATGCAAGATGGCATTTTTTTGCTATCTTTGTGACTCATAATAAAACCATTATAATGAAAAAAGCGTTTATCCTTATGATGTCATTCCTTGCAATGGCAGCGTGCGCTCCCAAAACCGGAGCACCTGCACTGGATTTGACAGACCTTGACACCACCACTTCACCCAAGGTGGATTTCTATCAGTATGCAACCGGCGGCTGGCAGGTAAAGAACCCTCTCCGTGCAGAATTCTCCCGCTATGGCAGCTTTGACGCCCTCCGTGAGCAGGCTCAGGAAAACCTCAACGCCCTGTTCCAGGAGATGACCACCCTCAAGGCAAAGCCCGGCACCGTGGAGCAGAAGATCAGCGACCTCTACAAGATGGCCCTTGACTCCACCACCCGCAACAGCCTTGGCGCAGAGCCCATCAAGCCCTATATCGCAGTAATTCAGGCAGTCGATTCAAAGGACGCCCTTGCCGCGCTCCTTGGCAGGATGAACCTCTACGGAGAAGGCGGATTCATGGGATTTGGCGTGGAGGCCGATCTTACCAACTCCGATATGCAGGTCCTCTACCTAGGCCAGGGAGGCCTTGGAATGGGAGACCGCGACTACTACCTGAAGCCCGAGAACGCTCAGCTTAAGGCCGGGTATCAGGCATACCTCTGCAAGGTCCTTGGCCTTGCAGGCGTAGAGAACGCAGCAGACCTGGTAGCAAAGGATATGGAGGTTGAGAACGCTATGGCCCAGGTTTTCTGGAGCCGTGAGCAGAACCGCAATATGGCGGCCATCTACAATCCCATGTCCACTGAGGAGATCGCTGCAAAATGGCCCGCAATCCGCTTTGACGCCGTCACCGCCGCCGCAGGCGTAGAGCCCCAGGAGAAGGTGATAGTTGAACAGCCCTCATACTTTGACGGCCTTGCAAAAATCTTTGAGGAGTGCCCTCTTGAGACCCTCAAGGCATACCTCCTCTGCCAGTTCGTAAGCGGCCAGGCAGGCGCCCTCTCCGACGAATTCTACACCGCCAACTGGGAGTTCTTCTCCCACCAGATGGCCGGCGCCCAAGAGGAGACTCCCCGCTGGAAGCGCGCTATGAGCGTTCCTAACGGCATCCTTGGAGAGGCCGTAGGTGAGATGTACGTAGCCCGTTACTTCCCGGAAAGTTCCAAGAAGAAGATGGTGAAACTTGTGGAGAATCTCCGCACCGCCCTTGGTCAGCACATTGACGAACTTGAGTGGATGAGCGATTCCACAAAGGTGCGCGCCCGTGAGAAACTTGCCGCCTTTACCGTGAAAATAGGCTATCCGGACAAGTGGAAGGATTACAGCACCATGGACATCAATCCTGACAACACCTATTACGAGAACCTCCGCAACGCCAGCGCCTGGTATGTGAAGGACAATCTCTCAAAACTTGGAAAGCCCACGGACAGGACAGAATGGGGCATGACTCCCCAGACGGTGAACGCCTACTACAACCCCACCACCAACGAGATCTGCTTCCCCGCAGCCATCCTCCAGAAACCCTTCTTCGATCCTGATGCCGATGATCCGGTGAACTACGGCGGAATCGGCGTGGTTATCGGCCACGAAATGTCTCACGGCTTTGACGACCAAGGCTCCATGTTTGACGCTTCCGGCAATATGGTTAACTGGTGGACCGCAGAGGACAAGGCCAAGTTCGACGCCCTTGGAGACAAACTGGTTGCCCAGTTTGACGAGGTTGAGATCCTTCCCGGCGTACACGCTAATGGCCGATACACCCTTGGTGAGAATATCGGAGACCACGGCGGCCTTTCAATAGCATTCACCGCAATGGAGAATGCCGTAAAGGGCCCGGATCCTATGATTGACGGCTTCACCCGCGCCCAGCGCTTCTACCTCAGTTACGGCGCCATCTGGGCCCAGAACATCACGGACCAGGAGAAGGCCCGTCTCACCAACATGGACCCTCACTCACTGGCTCAGAACCGTGTGAACGTGAGCGTACGTAACTTCCAGACCTTCTTCGATGCCTTTGACATAGAGGAGGGAGATCCCATGTTCCGTCCTGAAGAGGAACGCGTACACATTTGGTAGCGGAAAGTTTCATATCACGTAAGATCAAGTTCAAAGGAAACATCGCGGCCGTTGCTACGGCCGTGAGTTTCTTTGTTATAATAGTTGCCGTGGCGGTAAGTTCCGGCTTCCGCCATAGCATAAGGGACGGCGTGGCCGATATGACCGGAGACATAAAGATTACCCCTTATGTCTCCGGCGGCCAGGACCCCGTCCCAATGCCCCGTCACCTGCCATCGGAGGAAAAGATCCTTGCCATACCTGGCGTTACGGGCATAGTTCCGGTTGTGAGCCGCGCCGGAATAGTGAAAAACGGGGAAATTGTGCACGGGGTCATTGTGAAAGGGATCCCCGGTCAAGCCGGGGGTGACGGGCTCGCCGTTTCCATCCCCCACCGCCTGGCGGAAATTACGGGCCTTAAGGCCGGGGAAGACCTCACAACATACTTTGTTGGGGAAAAGGTACGGGCTCGTAAATTCCACATCACTGAAGAGCACCGTGACATCATTGAGACCGACGACAACCTCCTTGTCTATGCCGGCCTTGAAGACATGCAGCGGCTCAACGGCTGGGATTCCACCAGCGTTTCCCAGCTTGAAGTAAGAGTCCGGGACGCTTCCCCTAAAGCCCTGAGGGACATCGAGGCCCGCATCAATTTCATCCTTTCCACAAGCGAGGATGAGGATGAAAACGGACTCTTCGTCATTTCATCGGCCCGGAGTTATCCTCAGATATTTGACTGGCTGGGGCTTCTGGACGTGAATGTCCTCATCGTCCTTATCCTCATGACGCTGGTTGCGGGTTTCAACATGATTAGCGGCTTTCTGGTGATGCTGCTCAGAAACATCCCTCTGATTGGCACCCTTAAGTCGCTGGGGATGCAGGACAGGGCAATAGGCCGATTGTTCGTGCGTATCGGCGCGGAAGCCGTACTGAAGGGTATGCTCACAGGCAATG
>CACXNH010000093.1 GCA_902768955.1 uncultured Bacteroidia bacterium
GATGAAGTTCCGGAGAGAGTTTCTCATACAGAACGGCGTACCGGCCGTTCTTAATCATATTCAGGGCTCGTAAGTTTTTTTCATAGCGAGATAAAGGTACATCGGATTCCTTGCAACTGGGTTGCAAATACAAAGGCAGCGAGTAAGGTACACCTGTGAAATCCCCATTTTTAGTGATTTCACAGGTGAGAAACGGTATCCGGCATATGGATTTGCAACAAGGGCTTGAAGAAAACAGACAAAATATTCGTATATTCACTCCGACAAATCGAAATTAGCATATTCAACGATGGTAAAGTTTATACTGAACAGATCAGATGATTGTGATACCCTGTCGAAGGGGCGTATCATCGCTAATATTCCGATTTGGCTTGTCATCTTATACGCCGGGTATTTGGTCCTGTATGTAATCTGCATGCTCATCTATGGGGCAAACGGGGTAATTCCTACGAAGTTGACCGATTATGCTGCGGATCCTTTCTTGTGGAAGGAGCAGCCCTTCTTGCTAACGATTCTTTGGTTTTTGATCCTCGCCCCTCTTTGCGAAGAATCGATTTTCCGGTTGGGATTGTCATTTAAACGTCTTACCGTCGGGCTGTGGGCGGGCCTCCTTCCAGTCATAGTAGCATGGTATGTGTTTTATTGCCGGGTCTGGTACATCCTGCTACTCTTTGCCATCGCGGGAGGTCTCATTTTCTGGCTTATCTGCCGATACACTACCGATGAACAGTGGAAAAAATGGCGGAAGAAATGCATTATACCGGCCATGTGGGTCACCGCGATCGGATTCGGCCTGTTTCACCTTAATGCGTTTAGCGTCCTGAACCGGCTAGTCCTTCCTTATGCGTTGGTCACCATCCTACAACCCATGGCCGACGGTTGCGTCTCTACATACGCGAGGGTTAATCTGGGTTTCTGGTGGAGCGTCCTGCTTCACTTCACAAAGAACCTGCTCGTCGTACTGATGAATGCTTCGTACTGGACGTAGAGGGCTATTGAATTCCCATTTATCGGTCTCTCTATCCACTACGCCTGGAAACAGCTGACCGATACGCTATCTTTGCAGTAGACATTTCCAGACTTATCATTACCCATCCCCTAACGATGGTTCCCTTGCAGTGGAGGGTTATGACCTGAGAGTCCGAAACTTAAGCGACGCCATCACCCCCTACAGACACTTCTGCGGCCGCATAGTGTCGTTTACCCACATTTCAGATACAGGAGTAAAAGACACCACCATAGCTTACAGGCCATTCTGAGGCCGCATCGTGTCGCTTAAGTTTCGTAAACACTCACTGATTAATAACGGTAACTGACCCCTGGACCTGGTCCAGGTGATGTTTGGCCGAGGTGTATTTTTATGCCGTGGACCTAGTCCACCGTGTGTGCCCCTGAGATACCTGTGGTCCATAGTGCTTGGACCTGGTCCAAGGGGTGAAGTGGCACCTGGTCCAATAAAGGGTTAGACCTCGTCCAATTATTAGCTGGACCAAGTCCACAGGGCTACATGACAGGATGTGTGGCGGATGTATGTTATCAGGAAGAGGCAAACCCTCTTACCGATAACCCTACAGGCAAAAATCGGTGGCAGCTAAATTGTTAATGCTCAGTTGTTTACACGATTCTTTGGGATTACCGGTTTTCCCAAAGAATCTCATAAGTAATTGACAACCAACAAATTAGCTGCCACCGCCACGGCATTACGCATTATGAGGTGGACAAGGACAACTGCCACCGCCACGGCATTACGCGTCCGTGTTCAGTACCGGCAGCAGGTGGCAGGGCTTGGTCCGGAGCATAATTCGTAACACTGTGGCCTGCTAATTTGGGCGAGGTTGGTTTTTCCGGGACCATCCTCGCCCAGAGGATATTGATCAGAGGCACTTACAATGGCATTCAGGCGGGCGTGGTTGGTAGCACAAAATCCAACCTCGCCCAAAGTGATAGCCGAAACACCTATTTTTGCACTTGACCCGTTTTTTGTACTACATGACCTCCAGTCTCGGCTTCACGGGGTCCGTCAGGCGGATGATACGGTCTCTCTCGACGGATGTCACGCCCTTGACCTTCTTGAAGAAGGCCAAGGCATCGCGGATGTCCTTACCGTCAGGGATCCTTATGGCCATCCCGGGTATGAGGCTGTAGTCGTACTTCAACTCCGCCCCGTAGGCCTCAATGGCCTCCAGGAGCGGTTCCTTTCCGACCGCCTCGTCGTACATGATGATGAGTATGTTCGGCGAGAACTCCCCTTCCGGCTCTGCTCTCACCAGCGGCCCCTCATGCCTTGCCGCTCCGCAAGAGAGTACCAGCGGCAGGAAACCAAGGAGAAGCGCCACAAATATGCCTGTCAGATTTCTCATGCCCTACTTTTCCTCAAAATACAGGCCAACCCCGCAGAGGACGGGACCCGCCTTGGATGAGAGGATGCGCTGTCCAAGGGGGATGTATTCTTTGAGTTCCTGCAGAGGCGCTCCCCGGGGAGCGCCACATAACTGAAGGAGAGCAACCCCTACTTGCACAGCATAATATCCAGGATCATGCTGTCCGTGGCCTTCATTCCGGCGGAGCCGATGGCGCCCACGTTACGGATGGTGGCTTCAACATCGTCCTCCACAATGCCGTCCGTGGATGGAATGCAGGTGCCGCGGAGGGCCAGGACGGCCGATTGCACCGCGCAGGACACCCCTGATGCCACCTTCATGGCGCAGCCAACCTTGGCTCCGTCGCACACCATTCCGGTGATGTTGCCGGCCATATTCTTGATGGCGTAACACACCTGGTCGTAGCCGCCGCCCTGCAGGTACACTATTCCGCAGGCGCTGCCGGTGGAAGCCACCACGCAGCCGCAAAGGGCCGATAATTTCCCAAGGTAGTGCTTGATATGGATGGCCACAAGGTTACTTAGGATGAGGGCGCGGGAAAGGGGTTCATCGGCCACATTGTATTTCATGGCATACGCGATGACTGGCATACTCACCGTAATGCCCTGATTGCCGCTGCCGCTGTTTGACATAGCGGGGAGGGTGCTGCCTGCCATACGGGCGTCCGACGCCGCGGCGGTCATTCCCATCGCAAAGCTCAGGAAATCATCTCCAAAAACCTCCTTCTGGTTCTCCCGGATGGCTTTCCCAACCTTCAGACCGTAGTCTCCGCGAAGCCCCTCCAGGGCCAGAGCCAGGTTGAGTTCACGGTCTCCAAGGATGAAGGAAATGTCCTCAAACGGCGCCGTGCGGGCAAAATCCCAAATGTCTTCAACCGTGAGGTCATATGCTTCTGGCTTGTATTCCTTTGCCGCTGCTGCCGATTCTGAACTCATCAGGATCCTGTCGGCAAAACTTGTTTCCACTATCCGGTCGTGGTCGTCTTCAATCACTGCGTACGCGTGAGGGTCCACCTCTGCGCTGGCCTCAAAGCCGCCTTCAACGGAAACGGTGGCCTTCACATAGAGAAGATGTTCTGTATCGGCCACGGAAATATGCACACAGCCCTTTGAAACCAATTCCTTTGCCCTTTCAACGGCCTCAGGAGTGAGTCCGCTCAGAACCTCCAGCCCAAGGGAAGAGTTTCCGCAAACAGCGCCTAAAGCCGCCGCAACGGGAAGGCCCACCATTCCCGTCCCGGGAATGCCAACACCCATACCGTTCTTGAGGATATTGCCGCTCACGGCTACTTCCAGCCTGAAACTGGCCGTAATGCGCCAGTCCTTTGAGCAAGTGCAGTTTTCACTGATTATTTCCGCGGCCTTTGCTACAGCCAGCGCCACGGCAATGGGTTCCGTACACCCAAGAGCAGGTTTCACCTCCCGCTTTATTAGTGCAATTATCTCCTGTGGTTTCATAGTACAAATGTACAAAAAAAGCAGCGGAGTTCGCTGCTTTTTTTTGTGGCCCCAGCAGGATTTGAACCTGCGACCCACGGATTATGAGTCCGCTGCTCTAACCGCTGAGCTATGGGGCCTTAAAGGTGAGGGCTAGCCTCACACTTTGATCTCAACCTCAACGCCTGAAGGAAGCTCCAGCTTCATGAGGGCGTCTACGGTTTTGGCGTTGGACTCGTCGATGTCGATAAGACGGACATAGGAGTCCAGCTCGAACTGCTCACGGCTCTTCTTGTTGACGAAGGTTGAGCGGTTCACAGTGAAGATCTTCTTGTTGGTGGGAAGAGGAATGGGACCTACTACCTTTGCACCCGTTGCCTTCACTGTATCAACGATCTTAGCAGCAGACTTGTCTACCAGCATGTGATCGAAAGATTTCAGCTTGATTCTGATTTTCTGGCTCATATCAATTACTTTTTAACTTTTTGCTAAATTTTAGTCGTCGTCAGATACACGGTAACCGCTCTTCTCTATGATGTCCTTTGCAAGGTTTGCAGGGACTTCTGCGTAGTGGTCGAAGGTCATTGTGCTGGTTGCACGGCCCGATGACAGGGTGCGCAGCACTGTGACATAACCAAATTGCTCTGAGAGCGGCACGAATGCCTTGACAATACGTGCTCCGTTGGCGGTGGAGTCCATAGCAACAATCTGTCCGCGGCGGCGGTTGAGGTCTCCTACGATGTCTCCCATGTAGTCTTCCGGGGTTACCACCTCAAGGCTCATGATGGGCTCAAGTATAACCGGGTGACACTTGGGGCAAGCGTGACGGAATGCCATCCTGGCAGCCAGCTCAAAGGAGAGCTGATCTGAATCCACGGGGTGGTAACTGCCGTCTATGACCTCTACCTTAAGTGAAGGGACCTCGTAACCTGCAAGGACACCGTTGAGCATAGCGCTCTGGAAACCCTTTTCGATTGACGGGATGAATTCCTTGGGAATGTTGCCGCCTTTAACGGAATTGATGAACTGAAGACCCTGAACGCCTTCATCGGCAGGAGAGATGTTAACGATGATGTCTGCGAACTTACCGCGACCGCCGGTCTGCTTCTTGAATACCTCACGGAGCTGATGGCTGCCGGTGATGGACTCCTTGTAGTTGACCTGGGGTGCGCCCTGGTTGATGTCCACGCCGAACTCACGGCGGAGACGGTCCACGATGATATCCAGATGGAGCTCACCCATGCCGCTGATAACGGTCTGGCCTGTCTCTGCGTCTGATTTCACGGTGAAGGTAGGATCTTCCTCGGCCAGCTTACCAAGGGCAATACCAAGCTTGTCAAGATCCTTCTGGGTCTTGGGCTCTACGGCAATGCCGATAACCGGATCCGGGAATTCCATGGTCTCCAGGGTGATGGGTTTTTCCTCCAGGCACACGGTGTCTCCGGTGCGGAGGTCCTTGAATCCCACGGCTGCGCAGATGTCACCTGCCTCCACAAACTCAATGGGGTTCTGGTGGTTGGAGTGCATCTGGTACAGACGTGCAACCCTCTCTTTCTTTCCGGTGCGGGTGTTGTACACGTATGAACCTGCATCCAGGTGGCCGCTGTAGGCGCGCAGGAATGCAAGACGGCCAACGAACGGATCCGTTGCAATCTTGAACACCAGGGCGCAGAAGGGCTCCTCTGCGGAAGGTTTACGTGTAATCTCGTCACCGGTACGGGGGTTGGTTCCGGAAACTGCTCCCTTGTCAAGAGGAGAAGGCAGATACCTCATTACGGCATCCAGGAGGAACTGTACGCCCTTGTTCTTGAAGGATGAACCGCAGCAGGCAGGGACAATCTGCATAGAGATGCAGCCCTTGCGGATGGCGGCGATAATCTCATCACGGGTAAGGGAATCAGGATCCTCAAAATACTTCTCCATCAGGGTCTCATCGCACTCTGCGGCGGCCTCCAGAAGGATATCCCTCCAGCGGGCGGCCTCTCCCTTGAGGTCTGCGGGAATCTCGCCTTCCTTGTAGTTGACAAGTTCCTCTGAATTGCCATCGTAGAAGATGGCCTTCATGTCGATGAGGTCTACGATGCCCTCGAATTTATCTTCGGCACCGATAGGGAGACAGATGGGAACTGCGGTTGCGCCGAGCTTGTTCTTGATTTCCTCAACACAGGCGAGGAAGTCTGCTCCGACGCGGTCCATCTTGTTCACATAGGCAATCTTAGGTACACCGTATTTATCGGCCTGGCGCCATACGGTCTCACTCTGAGGCTGTACGCGGCCCACGGCGCAGAATGTAGCAACTGTACCATCCAGAACTCGGAGGCTGCGCTCCACCTCTACGGTGAAGTCTACGTGACCGGGAGTGTCTATAAGGTTGATCTGATAGGTGTCACCGTTGTAGTGCCAGAAGGCTGTGGTAGCGGCAGAAGTGATGGTGATACCACGCTCCTGCTCCTGAACCATCCAGTCCATGGTGGCTGCTCCCTCGTGAACCTCTCCAATCTTATGGGTTTTTCCGGTGTAATAGAGGATGCGCTCCGACGTGGTGGTCTTGCCGGCATCGATGTGCGCCATGATGCCGATGTTGCGGGTGTATTTAAGATCTCTCTTTGCCATTTAGCATACTGCTTAGAAACGGAAGTGTGCAAAGGCCTTGTTGGCCTCGGCCATTCTGTGCATATCCTCCTTACGCTTGAATGCGCCACCCTCACTGTTGTAAGCGGCAACGATCTCTGCGCAAAGCTTTTCTGCCATGGAGTGTCCTGAACGCTTGCGTGCGAACTGAATAAGGTTCTTCATTGCGACGGAAACTTTTCTTTCCGGGCGTAACTCCGTAGGCACCTGGAAGTTTGCACCACCGATACGGCGTGACTTGACCTCGATCTGAGGGGTCACGTTCTCAAGAGCGGTCTTCCAGATATCGAGAGGAGCCTTGTCAGAATCTTTCATCTTCTCGCCCACCATGTCGATGGCATCATAAAAGATAGAATACGCGATACTCTTCTTCCCCTGGAGCATAAGATTGTTCACGAAACGGGTAACTTCCACATCGTGAAACTTAGGA
>CACXNH010000094.1 GCA_902768955.1 uncultured Bacteroidia bacterium
AGGTAGGCTTTGATTGCATCGGCGGCCATTTCTCCAAGCGGGACCAGGCGCTGTTTGTCACCCTTGCCGATTACGTCCACAAACCCTTCCTCGAAGTTAATCTTTGAAATGCGAAGCGACGCTGCCTCGGAAACGCGGAGCCCGCAGCCGTAAAGCACCTCCAGGATGGCGCGGTCACGTTTTCCTGTTGCGGACTTCAGGTCTACTGAATCCATTATGGCCGATACTTCCTCAACGCTGAGAACCGCCGGAAGGTATTTCCCAAGCTTTGGGGAGTCTACAAGCGCGGCGGGATTCTCCTTTGTCTCTCCCTCCTGGACACACCAGTCGAAGAAGCTTCTAAGGGCACTCAATGTCCTTGCCGAGCTTCTCTTTGATACATCAATTGACCCAAGATAACTCTCAATGTCTGACGATGTTATGGAAGATAGCTCTGGAAGCCCGGCGTTTTTCAGGAATGCCTCAACATCATGACAATAGGATGCCACCGTGTTTGGTGACATCCTACGCTCTATCATGAGGAAATATCTGTAATCTTGGATTACTGACATGAGATTCTTCGCTTCGGTCAGAATGACAGGTTAAAGCGTTCCGTATTTCTTTCCGTAAAGGAGCATCTGGCCAAGGTAATCGTCCGTATATACTGGAACGTAATCCTTTATGGCACCGTCCTCTCCAAGGACTGGCTGGATATCTGGATTGATAAAGCCGCCGTAAGGCTTGAGATTAAGGGCCTTGTAGCGCTCCAGGACCTCTTTGTGGAGCTCGGGGTCAATGTTTACGGCATAAGTCTCTATGAGGGCCTTGCCGGCCTCATAGTCTCCTTCACTCTTGATTCTCTGGATTTCTCCAAGAAGTTCTCCGAACAGGGCGCGGAGTTTCACGTAGTCGTTGACAACGAAGTACGTTTTGCCGCCGCGGACCTTCTTCTCTATAACCTTGTCTTTGGCACCCTTCTCAAGGCACCATTCAGCCACAAGTTTGCGGTTTTGCATATGGGCCTCAGTGTTGGGACGGCCAAGTTCCACGCGGGTGAACTGGACCATGAGGCCGTTGCGGATATAATTGGCGTATTCTGCCTTATATGCCTCAGGATCCGGCATAATGCCAAGTTCTACCATCTTGGGGTCTGCGGTATAATATAAGCCAAAGAGGTCTGCGCGGGCTTCTTCAAGGGCCGATGCATACTCTCCCATTGCGGTGGTGCTCACCCCTGGAAGAAGCTGGCCGGAACCGTGGCCCAGGCACTCATGGAGGTCTGTGTGGATTTCACTTGCAATGGTGCCCCACTTTTTCTCAAGGGCAATCTCCTTCTCATTGTAAGCGAACTCATTCAGGGTGCTTGCAGGCAGTTCCTGTGCGGCAAAATCATAGGTGTGGGTTATGTTTGCAATGGTAACGCTCTTTGAACCGTGCTCCTTGCGTATCCAGTCGGCGTTAGGAAGATTGATGCCGATAGGTGTTGATGGATAGCTGTCTCCGGCAAGGCATACGGCGTTGATTACCTTGGCCGATACACCCTTCACTTTCTCCTTGCGGAAACGGGGATCTACGGGGGAGTGGTCCTCGAACCACTGGGCGTTTGCACTGAGGGTTTCCGTACGCCTGGAGGCATCAAAGTCCTTTATATTAACGTAGCCTTCCCAGGAGGCTTTACGGCCCAGGGGGTCATTATAATCCTCTATGAAGCCGTTGATGAAATCCACAGTGCCTATTGTGTCCTTCACCCATTCGATGTTGAATTCATCCCACTTGCGGAGGTCTCCGGTATTATAATATTCTATAAGGAGGCCAAGTGCGCGTTTCTGGATGTCATTCTCTGCAACCTCGCGGGCAAGGGCAAGTTCTTCGCATATTTTTTCTATGGCGGGGGAGTAGATTCCGCCTATCTTCCAGGGAAGTTCACGGATGACGCCGTCCTTACCCTTCACCACCTTGGTGTTGAGGCCGTAGGAGATGGGGCGGGGGTCTGAGGGGTCCATTATTCCCGCGTAGTATTTCTCCACCTCTGCACGGGATACGTTTTCATAGAAGTTTACGGCCGATTGCTTTACAATGTCTCCGGAAGTTTCCGTAGAACGCCTCTGGGGATATATTGAAGGGTCATATATGATATCAAGGAGTTCCGGATCCTCAATTCCGGCTTCTTCCATCAGGGAAGCAAAATACTCCCTTGGGCAGGCAGGGAAAATTTTGTCCTCTGCGTAATGATGGTGTATGCCGTTGGAGAAGAAAACCCTCTTTGCATAAACCATGAAATCCTGCCATTCCTGGCTGTCTTCCTTATCTGTCTCAAGGATTGCCTCCAGGGCATGGCGCACCCTTAGGTTATCTTTGCAGTTCTGGTCCCAGAGTATGTCACGCCCGTATTTTGCGGCTTCGGCAAGGTGGAATGCGTATTCCTTCTGCTGCAGGGAAAGATTCTCCCAGCCGGGAATGCGGTAACGCATTACCTTGAGGTCTGCGAAGGAATCTATGGTGTACTTGAAATCATCCTGTGCCTTCTGTCCGGGGTTTGAACAGGCACCGGCCAGAGTGGCCGATCCTAAAACAATAATCATTCTCAAAATATGTTTCATACGCATAGTTGTACGTTTTGCACAAATATATAAAAAAATCACTAACTTTGTATGATACAATGAAGTATTTACTCAAAATACCCGGAGCCATTGCGCTCTTAGTCCTGATGGCACTGGTCCTGTCCTGCGCCAAAGATCCCTATTTTGATATAGATTCATCCAGGGGCACAGATTCTTCCTCCGGCTCAGATTCATCCGGCAGCGGCTCTTCCAGTTCCCGTGATGCCGGAGACCGCCTCTATCCCGTGATAGACAGAAACGTGATGATAATGATTTCCGGCGGCCGCAATTCTCTTTCCTCATATCTTGCAACGGACCTTGAGGAACTTGTGGCCAGCGAAATCCCCTCAGGAAGGTATGCATCGGAAAATGTCCTTATCATTATCTCCCGTATCGGCAGTAATAAGAACAAGGAAGTACCCGCTGTAATGTACAGGGCATACCGTGACAAGGACGGGATGGTGGTGAGAGACACTCTCATGAGATGGGGCGGATTCACTCCCATATTTGGGGAGAACACCCTTAAGGATGCCCTCCAGCTTGTTGTAGACCAGTTCCCCGGAAGCCATTACGGAATAGTTCTCTCTTCCCATGGTACGGGGTATCTCCCGGATGGCTACTATAAGGATCCTGAAGCCTATGAGGCAGCGCACGGGGGCTCTTTCCAATCATTCTCGGCAGGTGGCCTCCGCAGCATGTCAGCAGAGAAGTTCCCTCCCATCCAGGATTATCCCGCCGTAAAGACAATCGGCCAGGACGATGACGCGGAGCACTCCGTAGAGATGGAACTCAAGGCGTTCCGTGACGCCATTCCCTGCCGCATGGACTACATCCTCATGGACGCTTGTCTTATGGGATGCATAGAGGTTGCCTATGAACTCAGGGACAAGGCTGCCATCATTGGCTTCTCTCCTACGGAAATCCTTGCAGACGGCTTTGATTACAAACTTCTCACATCACGTCTCCTGTGTAAGGAGCCGGACCCTGTCCAGGTGTGCAAGGATTATTTCTACCAGTATAAGAAGCCCGACGGAACCACTTCCAGCGGCTCGGCCTACGCAACGATATCGGCCGTGAATACGAAGTATCTTGATGCCCTGGCACAGCTTTGCCGTGGCCTTTTTGAGAAGTACCGTGAGAATATGGATAACGTAAACGCCGACATCATCCAGCATTATTTCCGTTTCGAGAGGCACTTCTTCTATGATATGAGGGATATCCTCGTCAAGTCCGGTATCTCCGGCGAAGACCTTGCGGCCCTGGATGATGTCCTTGAAAAGCTGGTTATCTATAAGGACCACACTGATTATTTCATCAGCATCCCCATAAAAGACGATACTTATTCCGGTCTTTCCATGTTTCTTCCATCAAAGGGATCGGCCATCCTCAACAGTTTTTACAAGGAGAACCTTGACTGGAATACCGCAACGCAATTAGTAAAATAAACATATATGAAAGAATTCGTCAAAACCATGCTGGCGGTGATCTGCGCCCTCATAGTGCTCAGGATCATTGCCTTCTTCCTCATGATAATAATGTTTGCAGGTGCGCTTGCAGGAGGCTCGGGTGCGGCCATTCCCAAGGAGGGCGTGCTTGACGTGGATATGTCAAAATTCATCATCACGGAGCAGACCCAGGAGAATCCCGTCCCGTCATTCTCCGCAATGGGCGGAATGCAGCTCCCGGAGGCGCAGATAGGTCTTCTGGATGCCATAAAGGGCATTGAGGCTGCAGCCGCAGACCCTGGCGTAAAGTATATCCTGCTTCGCCCTGAAGGCGCTTCGATGGGAATGTCGGACGCAGAGGAATTCCGCCGCGCACTTTCGGAATTCCGCCGCAGCGGAAAGCCCGTCATTGCGTGGCTTGAGTCTCCGGCAAACGGCTCCTACTACCTCTCAACGGTGGCAGACAAGGTTTATCTTTCATCCTACAAAGGCTTCAGCTACCAGCTTATCGGCATTTCTTCCCAGATGATGTTCCTCAAGGACATCCTGGACAAGCTTGGCGTGAATGTCCAGCTCATCCGTCACGGAAAGTACAAGAGTGCCGGTGAAATGTTCATCCGCAGCAGCGCCTCCCCGGAGAACCGTGAGCAGAACCAGGTGATGATCAATTCTGCATGGAGGGTCATGACAGCCGCGGTCTCTGAGGCCAGGGATATTCCCGCAGATAAATTCAACGCCCTGGTGGATGACCTTGCGCTTGCAGAGCCGGAGGATTTCCTCAATAACGGCCTTGTAGATGGCATTATGAGCCGCTCGGAGCTTGTTGGGAAACTCTGCACGCTTGCAGGCGTTGAATCTGAGGAAAAGCTTAAGCTCATTCCTTTCCCGGACTATGCCATTACCAAAGTAAAGCCTTCCCTAAGGCCCAACGTTGCCATTATCTATGCCGACGGAGATATCGTAGACGGTGATGATTATATGAATATTGCCGGAGACCGTTTTGTGCTTGAGATCAATAAGGCCGCAAGGGACAACTCCATCAAGGCTGTGGTCCTTCGCGTGAACTCTCCCGGCGGCAGCGTGGCAGCGTCTGTCAAGATCAGAGCCGCCCTGGACAGCCTCCAGGCCCGTAAGCCCCTTGTCGCGTCCTTCGGAAACTATGCCGCTTCCGGCGGATACTGGATTTCCAACGGCTGTGATAAAATATTTGCCGATGCCAACACCATCACGGGTTCAATCGGCGTGTTCTCCATGATTCCGGAATTCTCCAAGGTCACAAAGAAGGTTGGCGTAAACTTCGAGACAATCGGCTCCAACAAGCATTCCGATATGTACAGCCTCATGCGTCCCTTCGACAAAGCGGAACTGGATTACCAGCAGGCAAGCGTGGAGGATATATATGAGAGCTTCGTGAATCTTGTGGCCGATGGCCGTAAGATGGCACCCTCTGCCGTTGATGCCATTGCCCAGGGCCGCGTATGGATGGGCTCAGACGCCCTTGAGATAGGCCTTGTAGATGAAATCGGCACACTTCAGGACGCTATAGCCTATGCTGCTTCCCTTGCAGGAATTGCACCCGCAGATGCCCGCACGGCCGCATATCCCGCACCTCTTACCTTTGCCCAGCAGCTGCTCGAAAGCCTTGGGCAGGGAAATACGGAGCCCTCCATCCTTGCCGGCTCTCCCTTCGAGTCCCTTGGCTCTGAGGTAAGTTCCATCCTTTCCGCCCAGCCCGGTAAGCCCCTGGCCCGCCTCCCTTATTCATACGAAATAAGATAAGGGTGAATCCATTTCTCAGGCAGGTGGCCGCTCACTACTGTGAGGGCAGTGAAATAGAGCGATACTGCTTTGTCTTCCCAAACCGCCGTTCCCTGGTATTTTTCCGGAAATACCTTTCAGGCATGGTTTGGGAAAGGCCTGTCCTGGCCCCTCAAATGTATACCATCAACGATTTCTTCTACAAGGTATACAGTGTCCATGCTACAGACAGGCTGCACCTCATCCTAGAGCTTTATGACTGCTACAAAGCCCTTAATCCCGAGGCAGAGCCTCTTGATGAGTTCGTGTTCTGGGGAGACGTCATACTCAGTGACTTTGACGACATTGACAAATACCTTGCAGATGCCCGTGGGCTTTTCCGTAACGTGTCCGATTTCAAGGAAATCCAGGATACTTTTGAATACCTTACACAGAACCAGGAAGAGGCCATAGCGCATTTTCTTTCACATTTCAGGGATTCAAAGCATCTGGACAAGGGAGTGAAGGGAAAGTTCGTGAAACTCTGGAACATACTGTTCCCGCTTTATGAGAGTTTCCGGAAGCGTCTCATGGAAAAGGGAATGGCCTATGAGGGGATGGTATACCGCTCTGTGGCTTCAGGTCTTAAGGGAGGAGCCTCCGTTAAAGATCTTCTTGAGCCTGTTTTCCCGGAAACAGTGAAGTATGTCTTTGTGGGACTTAATGCCCTGAATGAGTGCGAGAGACTGCTTTTGAGGCGAATGCGTGACGCCCGCCTGGCAGATTTCTGCTGGGATTATGTGAGCTCAATGATAAAGGACAGGGACAACAAATCCTCTTTTTTCATGAAAAAGAATGTGGAGGAATTCCCTCAGGCCTTTCAGACAGACGCGGCAGGACTCAAAGTTCCAAAGATTACGGTGGTGGATGTACCGTCCTCAGTGGGGCAGGCAAAACTTGCCCCCTGGATACTTTCCCTCACCTGTGGGGACAGCGTTGAAACCGCATTCGTCCTTCCTGACCAGAATCTTCTGCTGCCTCTTCTTAACCCCATGTCCTCAAGTGCCGTGTATACGCTCCTTGATGCCCTGGGCTCAATGCAGATGAGACTGAGGAAACGCCCCGACGGCTGGTATTTCTACCATGCGGCGGTGAGGGAAGTGTTTGCTTCGGGCCTCTTCCGTGAACTCCTTGGAGAGGATGAGAGAAAGAAGGTGGAGGCAGTGAAGGCTGCCGCAAAATACTATATTCCCCTTAAAGACCTTCAGGGCGGCCCAGTGCTGGATATGATATTCAGTCCGGTGATAGAGGATGTCACTGTTGCGTCGGCCCGGCAGAACCATTTGACGGAAGAGTATTTACAGGAGGTTGTGGGCCTTGTGGGGCGCACTCTTACAGGAAAATCCGAGATGCTCCTGGAACTGGACTTTGCAAAGCGTTGCCATACTCAGCTGAACATCCTGAGAGGAACAGACCTCGATGTCCTTCCGGCTACGCACATCAGGCTCCTGCAGAGGATACTTCAGGGTATTTCCGTCCCGTTCAGGGGAGAGCCCCTGAAAGGACTGCAGGTGATGGGCCCCCTTGAGACCCGCGCGCTGGATTTCAGGTATCTTGTGGTCCTCAGTGCCAACGAGGGAATGTTCCCAAGGCGCAGCATCAGTTCATCTTTCATTCCACCGGAACTCCGCAAAGGCTTCGGCCTTCCAACCTATGAGTTCCAGGATGCCGTATGGGCATATTATTTCTACAGGATGATTCAGAGGCCGGAGCATGTATGGCTTGTGTATGACAGCCGGACCGAAGGCCTTAAATCCGGGGAGGAAAGCCGGTATATCAAACAGCTTGAATACCATTTTGGCGTTCAGATGGAAAGGATTACCGCCGCTCCGTCAATGCAGGCTCCAAAGCCGGAAGAGGAGATAGCAAAAACACGGGAACATGTAGATGCCGTCAGGGAACGCCTGCTGTCGGCATCGGCCATAAATAAATATGCCGAATGCCCGGCCAGTTTCTACTACCAGGCCGTTAAGGGACTGAAAACTGACGACGAAGTTTCAGAATCCCTGGATTCACGCATGCTGGGTAACGTTTTCCATCATGTGATGAAGGCTCTTTATGAAACGGCCCCTGTGATTACCCCTGAGAGGATTGACGCGTTCAGGAAGGATGTGAAGGGCCTGAAGGCCCTCATACGTAATTGTGTGCTTGAGGAGCTCCATTCAATAGAGGTAACCGGACGTAACCTTGTGCTGGAAGAGGTTATCCTGGATTATGTCCAGGCTACTCTCAGGCATGATGCCTCCCTGCTTGCAGCAACGGATGCATCGGAAGGATTCAGGATTATCAGCCTTGAGAAGCCATACTACGGCTTTATTGGCGGATTAAGGTTTTTCGGTTACCTGGACAGGCTGGACAGCTACAAGGATGGGGAAGTGCGCGTTGTGGACTACAAGACAGGAAAGGTAGACGACGGCAAGGACGGCATCAGTCCCAAGATTGCCATGCAGTTCCACATATATAACCTCCTTTGCCATCAGCAGTCTTTCCTGGCCGGAAAACAAATTGTGGATTCCGTATACTCCATACGCCACATGTATACCGGAAACATCCCTGACATGCCGGAGGATCCTGAAGTGGCAAAGGAAATGACAGCAAAGCTTGAGGCCATGTTGTCGGATATATCCAATCTTGACATACCCTGGAGCCGCACGGAAGACAGAAACATCTGCTCCAGATGCGATTTCAAGGATATCTGCGGACGCTAGTTTTTTTGTACCTTTGCAGTATGAGTGATAATATGAAACTGACACCCCTGAAGTTCCTGCCGGATATCATGGATATGCCGTGGGGAACTGTGGAATACAGGATTGCCGATTTAGGCTTTGTGGATTCAATGGCCTCAGAGGGCTCCCTCAAGGGGAATACTCTCAGTGACATTATGCAGACCTATCTTGAGCAGGTTGTGGGAGAGACATCATTTGAATGGTACGGAACCCAGTTCCCGGTACTGGTCAAACGTCTTCATGTAAAGGGACGTACATCCCTTCACGTGAACCCGGATGATGAATCCGCGGAGCAGCGCTACGATGCCTTCGGTAAAACTGCCCTGTGGTATGTTGAATCGGCCGGCCCCAAGGCTAAACTGTTTCTTGGTTTCAAGCGGCCGGTTACGGCGGAGCAATTTTACATGGCTTGCCAGGACGGAAGCGTGGATAAACTGCTCAATGTGGTACATCCGGAGCCGGGGGATTCTTATCTCATTACGCCAGGTCTTGTCCATGCTGCCCAGGATGTGATTCTGACTGAAATAGCAGAGTCGTCTGAACTGTGGTTCAGGCTCCATGACTGGGACAGAGAGGACCGTGAAATCCATCTGGAAGAGGCTTTTGACCTGATAGATTTCAGGGCCAAGACTGCAAAAGTCCCTCAGGGAGACCTCCTGGCCGCAACACCACAGTTTACCATCCACAGGATAGAACTGAGCCAGGCACTGAAAAGCCATCGCGGGGAGGAGGACACTTTCCTTATCTATTTATGCATAAACGGCTCCATGTCAATTCAGGTTAATGACAAAACCTGGGGTGCAAAGGCCGGAGAACTTGTGATGCTTCCTTCAGATGTGACGGACTTTTTCCTTGTCCCTTCTGCAAAGGATACCGTGCTGCTTGAGGTGCGCATGGACCCGCATCCGGCTGACGACATTGTTTCAGATCCCGTAGATGATGGAAGTGAGAATTGACAAATATCTGTGGGCAATCAGAGTGTTCAAAACCCGCACTGAAGCCACTGAGGCCTGCAATGGAGGCAAGGTGAAGATATCAGGCGTGAACGCAAAACCCTCCAAGAACGTACAGCCCGGAGATATCATTTCAGTGCGTAAGGGTGCAGTGAACTTTGAGTATCGTGTCATTCAGCCTCTGGACAAACGCGTAGGCGCAAAACTGGTTCCTGATTACGCTGAGAATCTTACACCTCAGGAAGAACTTGACAAGATGCGTGCACCAGTTGAGACATTCTTCGTTACCCGTGACCGCGGTGCGGGCCGTCCAACAAAGAAGGACCGCCGTGAGATAGAGCAGTTATGGGACTCTCTTGATTTCTAGAGTCTGCCTGCTACCTCTG
The DNA here is from genome assembly GCA_902768955.1 of uncultured Bacteroidia bacterium. Lineage (GTDB taxonomy): Bacteria > Bacteroidota > Bacteroidia > Bacteroidales > UBA932 > Cryptobacteroides. The sequence continues at coordinate 9,887 of CACXNH010000094.1, forward strand.
GCGGTAAAGGGAAATACAGGCGATTATAAGGTTTACCACAATATAGGAGCCAAACACAAGCAGTACGGCTATGCTCCAGTTAAGACGGAGGATGGCTGTTACGGCTATGGAGGCAATCACAAGGACAATGAGCACTATGTGCTTTGCGTCAAGGAGTTTATGACCCTTTGCAATCTTGATGGAGAACATGGGTATCTCACTCACAAGGAGAAGTCCCATCACCACTGAGAATACCGGGATGAACCACGGCGGAAGAGCAATGCCGCTGTAGCAAAGCGCGCCGCTCATTATGGCCGATGTAGGGGTGGCCACTCCTATGAAATCCGTGCTCTGGCGTTCATCCACATTGAATTTTGCCAGCCTGAGGGCGCTCATCAGGGCAAGGAAAAGAGGAATGTAGGTGTACCACTCGGTGGCGCCGCCCTTCTGCATTGCCACTACTAGCATGACGGCGGGAAGTACCCCGAAACTGACCATGTCGCACAGGGAATCCAGTTCCTTGCCAATGGGGGAGTATGCCTTCAGGAGCCTTGCTGCGAGGCCGTCACAAAAATCAAATACGGCAGCGGCCAGCATGAGGATAAAGGCCGTGTCCAGACGTGAAGAGAGGGCAAATATCACCCCGAGAACTCCGCAGAGGAGGTTCATCAGGGTGATAGTGTTGGGAATGTGCTTTTTAATGCTCATTTATTTGAGGCCGATCTTTTTGAGGATATCCTTGGGAACGGCGTTCTTGTTTACAAGGATGTTGAGGGTTTTGCCCTTAAGGTAGTTTTCTGACATGTACCAGATGCCTTTGTATTCACCGGTTTCTCCCCAGGAGTTCTTGACGATGTAATACTTGGTGCCATTCTGGTCCTTGGCTGTGCCGTAGATGTGCATGCCGTGGTCATCGGTAGAAGTTTTCTCATCATAGTAATCCTGACGGAGTTCCTGGGTTACCTCGATTTCCTTGACCGCAAGCTTCTCTGCGGGTTTTTCCTCTGCTTTTCCAACCCAGCGCTCCTGGTCTGAGCCGGAAGTTGACAGGGCCTCCATATCTATGAGGATGGCCAGGCCGTCACGGGTGAAACCTGGCTCCGAGACGTCTCCGCCCCATGCTACTGTATATCCTTTATCCACGGCGTTGTCTATGATTGCCATGAATTCATCCAGCGGAACATTCCAGGAAGGAGTGCAGCGCCAGTTGTCCTCCACCTCCATAGCGAAGGCGGTGTAGAAGGGATGATGGGTGTATGAGGTGAAGCCAAGGTAGTCATCCAGGTTGATGCCAAGGGCATCGGCCTTTATTATCTTGTCTTCAGGAATTTCTCCCATATAGGCGTCAAGGATGCCTTCAACGCCTTTTGGCCATACCTTTGTGAGTTTCTTGTTGGGGTTCTTGATAATAGCGTCTACATAGCCTTTGAGTGCGGCAGACTGATTTGCAAGGCCGTAAGTTTTGGCAACTTCAAGGACATCTCCAAAGTCCGATCCGGCGGCAAAGTTAAGCTTGCCGTCCATACGTACGTATTTGATGGAGCGGTCATAGTATGCTTTCCTTACCACAAACATCTCTGAGAAATCAGGATACAGGGAAGCGTCCTTGAGGTTTTTTGCCTTTATAATCTCACTTTCGAGGAAAGACAAGGTGCTGAAACACCAGCAGGTGCCGCTGCGGTACTGGTTCTTGACGGAGGTGACAGGGTTTTCCTTTACGGTGGTGAACTGGTAATCCTTTGCTTTGACGGGACTGGGAGCCCTCTGTGCGAAAGTGTTGAGGCATAAAGCCAGAAGTGCTAGGCTGATAATCTTCTTCATCTTGAATGTATTTTTACAAAAATAAGGATTTTTTAGTAAATTTGCACCTAATGATGGAAAGAAAAGCAATACTTGTAGCAGCCCTTGTGGCCGCCTTTGCCATATCCTGCCGGGTAAAGGGCCCGGAGCCCCGTCCCGCTGTACCCCTTGTATATATAGTAGCCAGTGATTCTTCGGGCCTTGGCCGCATCGCGGAACGTGCCGGGCATGTGGGTGAGAATGGCCGCATAGCGCTGTTCGGAGAACGCTCGGAAGGGATCTATCTTTCCCGCCGTTTCCAGAGCGTGGACAGAAGGGACAACATTGACGGCCGCTTCCTGAGGGACTCACTGCCTGATTTTTCAGGAGAAACCTTTGATGTAATAATGGACGCCTACAATGAACCCTATGCAAGCTTCCTCTCAGACTCAGCAGGGATTGACAGCCTCCGTGAGGCTGCGGTAAGGGGCGCCCTGTTTGCGTGGGATACATTGTCGCAGGCAAAGGTAATAGTGTTTACTTCACCGCTTCAGGCCCGCTACGGAATGTTTGATGTAGATACCCTCCAGCAGCTTAAAGGAGGTATATGCCGTCTCATGTCTCCAGTACAGGAAAGCCTTAAGGCTGCCGTCAGGGGCGGAGCCAAAAACATTGCAGTGTGGGCTTCGGATCCAGTGAGGGAGTCCGGTGTTTATGAGAGCGTGTTTGAGGAAATGGGCTTTGAAGGAAGCGTAGTTTCAATTACCCCTGACCCTGCGCTTGATATATGCACGGAATTCCGCAGCGTACTCAGGCAGTACAGGCTCACGGGCAGGAAGCTGGATGCACTTATCCTGGACGAATATGGTATGGATCCTGCACCGCTCTGGTCTGAGATTCCCATCATCCGCCGCGCAGCAACCGAGGAGGAAGACGCATTTTCCGCAATGCTTCCGCAGAACTTCCAGATTCTGAATCCCGGGGACTGCATAGTTGATGCACTGTATGTTCTATTGAGGGAGGAAAATCTTTTCACACACAGGATTCATCGGCCTTCCGTAAGATACTTCATAACGGAAGAATCCCTTGAAGGAGGGCTTCAGAAAGTCCCCCTCAGCGCCCAATATGTCCAGTCAGAGTATGTTCCGCATTTCAATTAGCCCGGAAGAAATAGCAAATCTTGAGCTTGTTTCCTTCCCGGGGGAAATTGTGCTGGTAGACTCCCTGAACGATACCTTTTATGCAGCTCTACGCTATCTCAGGCGTCAGAAAGTGCTTGGTTTTGACACGGAGACACGTCCCACGTTCTCTCCGGACCAGCATTCCAACGGAACGGCTCTCCTTCAGCTTTCAGGTGCCACCAGGGCATATCTTTTCCGTGTCCAGAAAACCGGAATTCCCAGGCGTCTGGCTGCAATCCTTGCGAATCCCGGCATCCTGAAGGTTGGTGCCGCAACTATAGACGATGTCCGCGGCCTCCAGAAGTACGCCTCCTTCAAGCCGGGTGGCTTTGTAGACCTCCAGTCCAAGGTTTGGGAGTACGGAATCCGTGACAAGTCCGTAAAGAAAATGACCGCCATCATCCTTGGAGTCAAGATATCCAAGGCCCAGCAGCTTTCAAACTGGGAGGCGGAGCACCTTTCGGAAAGCCAGCTCCGGTATGCCGCAACAGATGCCTGGGTGTGCCGTGAGATGTACGTAAAGCTTCTTGGCTCACAGAAGAATCCTCTATCGGATGAACAGCTTCATCCGGAAAGATACCGACAGCAAGACAATGGATAGAATAATACTCAAGCCCCGCAGGGAGGAATCCATCCTGCGTTTTCATCCCTGGGTGTTCTCAGGGGCAATTGCCCAGATTTTGGGCCATCCTGCAGAGGGAGACCTTGTTAGTGTAGTAGGGGCCGATGGAAAACTCCTTGCCTGCGGCCACTACCAGATAGGCTCCATAGCCGTCAGGATTCTCAGTTTTGACGAAGACCCTACGCTTCCGGATTTTTGGACCAGGATGCTTTCCAGGGCCCTTAAACTGCGTGAGGCCATGGGACTTGCCGGCTCTTCAGACACCAATTGCTACAGGCTGGTGCACGGGGAAGGTGACGGTCTTCCAGGCCTTATTGTAGACTATTATGATGGCGTATGCGTGCTCCAGGCCCATTCCGTGGGAATGTTCCGCGCCAAAAACGCCATTGCCGATGCCCTCAGGGAGGTTTACGGAGATGCTTTGAAAGCGGTCTACGACAAAAGTTCCGGCACCGCCCCTTTCAAGGCCGGCCTGGAACTAATTGACGGCTACCTCTGGAAGGCCCCCGGTTTTGATGCCGATGAATCCGTTGTCCTTGAAAATGGCAACAAGTTCCTTGTAAACTGGAACGAAGGCCAGAAGACAGGCTTCTTCCTGGACCAGAGGGAAAACCGCCACAGGGTAGGGAAGCTTGCCCGCGGACGCAATGTCCTTAACCTGTTCTGCTACACCGGCGGCTTCTCCATCTATGCCCTTGCGGGCGGCGCAAAGCACGTGGATTCCGTGGACAGCAGCGCCCGCGCCATGGCTATGGTGGACAGAAACGTTGAACTGAACGGCTTCACTCCGGAGCAGCACACTTCATACTGTACCGATGCAATAGACTTTGTGAAGAACGTTCCGGACGGCGCCTATGACCTTATGATAGTGGACCCTCCTGCATTCGCAAAGCACAGGGGAGCGCTCAAAAACGCCCTCAGGGCATATCAGAGGCTCAATGCCGCTGCAATTGCCAAGGTGGCTCCAGGAGGCTTTGTATTTACATTCAGCTGCTCGCAGGTGGTGGACAAGGAAGCCTTTGCCCTGGCGGTTTTCTCCGCCGCCGCGGAAACCGGCCGCAGCGTACGCATCCTAGACCGCCTGAACCAGCCCGGAGACCACTCCGTGAACATCTACCACCCGGAGGGAGAGTACCTCAAAGGCCTTCTTCTCTACGTAGAATAAAAGGGACCGGAGAAATCCCCGGCCCAATCAAAAGTGCAACTGTTACGGTGACCGATCAAGTCCCTGGCTTACAGATATTGCACCGCAAAGGTATGGCCCGGATGCATGAAGGCCAAGAAAT
>CACXNH010000095.1 GCA_902768955.1 uncultured Bacteroidia bacterium
TGCATACGCGTCCTGGAAAATCCAGCGCAAAGACCCTGAGGCAAACATTGTGGTCACTCCTGCAGACGCCCTGGTGCTCCGGACCGATGCCTTTGCCCACACAATAGGCAAAGCCCTGGAATTCACCGCAGAGCGGGACGCCATCGTGACCGTTGGGATAGAGCCTTCACGCCCTGAAACAGGCTATGGATATATCCACGCTGCAGAAGCACTTCGCGGCCAGATAGTTAAAGTGACGGAATTCAAGGAGAAGCCGGATCTTGATACGGCTATCGGCTACCTTGAAGACGGCCACTACGTGTGGAACGCCGGAATCTTTGTCTGGAACGTGAACACTATTATCACGGAGCTCCGCAGCTACGTTCCCCAGATTGCCGGAGTGATGGATGAGCTGGCTCCTTCTTTCTACACCGGGAAAGAGCAGGATGAGCTTCGCCGCCTCTTCCCCACCTGCGAGAAAATCTCCATAGACTACGCCGTGATGGAAAAAAGCCCCCGCATATTTGTCATCGCAGAGGAGCTTGCCTGGAGCGACCTTGGCAGCTGGGGCTCCGTCATGACACACCTCAAGGCCGATGAAGAAGGCAACACCGCCGTGGGCCGGGACGTACGCCTGTTTGACTGCACAAACTGCCTGATTCACGTTGCCGACGAAAAGACCGTTGTGGTTGAAGGCCTTGACGGATATATTGTATCAGAATCCAAGGACAAACTCCTTATTTGCCGCCTGTCCCAGGAGCAGCACATCAAGGAGTATTCCGCGTAAAGGCTAAAGGTCTTCAAGCAGCCCGGTAAACTTAACCCTGATATCCCCAAGGATTGATCTCCAGTCCTTTAGGGAGCCGTCAAGGTTGTCCGATACAGCTTTGAAACAATAGAAACTGAGACCGCGCTCCTTGCAGAACATAGCAGCGGCATAGGCCTCCATATCAAAGAGATCATACTGCCCGGAGAGTTCCTTCACCTGCTCTGGACTGAATGTCTTGGTGCTCATGAAATAATCTCCGGAGAAAATTGACGCGCCTTCCCCGGGAAGGTCTATGCGGTCATAGATGAGCTCTGAGCCTCCGTTAATGAAGCTGGTCACATTCACGATTGTGCCTATGGGATACCTGGCCGATCCAGCGCTGCCGATATTGAGGATGATTGGCTTTCCGCCGTCCTTTCTGGTGGCAAACCATTTGACAAGGGCACTGTACATGCGCATTTTTCCCATACCGGTGTAGACGACAGGAAAAGGGACGTGGGCAGCGGAAATCTCCTCTTCATCCGCCACAAACAGGACTAAATCCTGTCCTCGGAGACTGTCAAGTATCTTCTGTTCAATCATTTTACAACAGTTTATTTGCAAATATAATTCTTTTTCAGGACTTTACCTACATTAGATTCAAAAACGCCCCAAAAAGAATTCATAATTTTTTAAAAAATTTATTGCGGATTCAAAAATAATTGCTACCTTTGCAATCCCGATTTGGGACGGAGGACTCGTTAGCTCAGTTGGTAGAGCACAACACTTTTAATGTTGGGGTCTCGGGTTCGAGCCCCGAACGGGCTGACTCTTAATCAGCGGGTCTAGGGTTCGAGTCCCTAAGAGTGCACTAAAAAGGGAGACGAAAATCGTCTCCCTTTTTAGTGCACAATAATGCCATTATGTCAGTCGCTTGTGATAGGACCGATATTTGAAGCAAGGCGGGAAACATCTATTGGATATGGGTATTTTCAAGTGGATTACAGGTATACTTGGATGGGTTTCATTCGGGCCCATAGGAGGACTTATAGGATATCTTTTCGGGTCACTGTTTGAAGGCAGGGCAATTCCGTTCCAGGAGGAGGAAACAACATCCAGGAGGAGTTACTCCGCATCAGAGCAGAGAAACAGTTTCCTGGTGAGCCTCCTTGTGCTTTCATCGGCCGTAATAAGGGCCGACGGAAAGGTCCATCAGAAAGAACTTGACACCGTGAGGGATTTTATCCAGCGGAATTTTGGGCCGCAGGCCGTTCCGGAAGCGATGAGAATCCTTGAGGGACTTAACGCCCGTCAGGTGAATATCTATGAGGTGGGACCGCAGATTGCCACCTATATGAACTACTCCCAGAGGCTGCAGCTCTTCCATTACCTGGTCCAGATCGCTATCGCTGACGGAGAGTTTGCAAAGAGCGAAAAGGGCGTTCTGGAAGCAATAGGGGCCACTATCGGCCTTAACGGCGCGGATATTAATTCCGTCATTGCAATGTTCTACAAGGACGCCAGCTCTGCCTATACAGTACTGGGCATCTCCCCCAGCGCCACGGACGATGAAGTGCGCACCGCATACCGCAAGATGGCTATGAAGAACCACCCTGACAAGGTTGCCACCCTTGGCCCTGACATCCAGAAAGCCGCCGCGGAGAAGTTCCGCCAGGTTCAGGAAGCCTACGACACCATCAAGAAGGAAAGGGGTATGAACTAAAAAAATAATATCTTATCTTTGGATTATGATCCCGCAGCCGATAGAAAACATAGAGAGTTTTGAGAGTCCCCTTGGTGAAGTGAAAGCGGGCTTTCCCTCCCCCGCCGACGATTTCCGCGAGAAACTAGACCTTGTGAAACTGCTTGTGCATCACAATGCCTCCACTTTCTTCTTCCGTATAGACGGCGTGTCTATGGTAGATGCCGATATGGATGAGGGCGATATAATCATCGTGGACCGCGCGGTGGAGCCCTATAATGACTGCAAGGCCGTGTGCTTCATAGACGGAGAATACACAGTAAAGCGTGTACAGATTGGCTCTGAGGGCGCCGTTCTGGTGCCCTGCAATGAGCACAACCGGAAATTCAAGCCAATCCCGGTGGGCCCCGACAACGATTTCCTTATATGGGGCGTTGTGACCTGGGTAATCAAGAAAGCATAAAGGATGTACGCCCTTGCCGACTGCAACAATTTTTTCGCCTCCTGCGAAAGGGTTTTCCGTCCGGAACTGAACGGGAAGCCTGTGATTGTGCTGTCAAACAACGACGGCTGCGCCATAGCCCGCAGCAACGAGGCAAAGGCCCTTGGCATCAAGATGGGAGACCCGTTTTTCAAGATAAAACCCATCATAGAGCGCAACAACGTTGCGGTATTCTCCTCAAACTTTGCGCTCTATGGGGATATGTCGGCCCGCGTGCAGGAGGTCCTGAGGGGCTTCGCGCCTTCGGTGGAGGTGTACTCCATAGACGAGGCATTCCTTGACCTGACTGGCGTAGAGGCCGATTTTGACGCTCTGGCAAAGACCATCTCCCGGGAGTGCCGTCGCCTCACCGCCATACCCGTATCAGTTGGCATCTCCCCTACCAAAACCCTTGCAAAGATTGCCTCCAAACTGTGCAAGAAATACCCTAAACTCCAGGGCGGATGCTTCATGCATCGGCCCCAGGACATAGAGAAGGTACTAAGGACCTTCCCTGTTGAAGATGTCTGGGGCATTGGTCGCAGAAGCTATAAAAAACTGGCCGAAATGGGCGTCAAAACCGCCTGGGACTACACCCGGCTCCAGGAAACCACCGTCCGGAAACTCTTCAACCTCCCCGGCTTCCGTACCTGGAAGGAACTGAGGGGCATCCCCTGCATAGAGTTCGAGGATATGCTTGAGCCCAAGCAGAGCATCTGCATCTCCCGCAGTTTTGCTCACGAGGTTACTACCATTGAAGAATTCACGGAGCAGGTTGCCACCTTTGCATCACGCGCCACGGCAAAACTCCGCGCCCAGAACACCCTTGCAACGGAAATGGCCGTCTTTGCAATGACAAACCGCTTCAAGGAGGACCTCCCCCAGACATCAGGCGGCCTCTACACGGTTTTCCCTGACGGGGCGGCCGATTATCGCACCATCGTGACATCGGCCATAAAAACGGCCAGGAGCCTATTCCGGCCGGGATTTGGCTACAAGAAAGCCGGCGTGGTGTTCACCAAGATTATCCCCGCGGAGGGTGCATCGGCCTCCATCTGGGCCGATTCCGAGGCACTGGAGCGCGATGAAAACCTCTCCAGGGTGCTTGACTCCATCCACAAGAGTTTTGGCCACGGAGCCCTTCTCTGGGGCGCCCAGGGAGACGGCCAGTTCCACATGGCCCAGGAGCACCGCTCCCCCCACTACACCACCCTCTGGAGCGACATCCCCACCGTTACGGTAAAATAACACACTGTTACTGAGGCGCTTATACAATCAGGGGTGCACCGCGAAGTGCACCCCTGATTGCATAACTCGTTGAATATCACCGGCTAATCCGGTTTATACTCCAGCAGGTCCCCTGGCTGGCAGTCCAGGGCCTTGCAGAGGGCATCCATGGTGGACAACCTCACGGCCTTGGCCTTGCCGGTCTTGAGGATGGAGAGGTTGGCGGGGGTAATGCCTACCTTCTCTGCCAGTTCACCGGAAGACATCTTCCGGCGGGCCAGCATAACATCTATATTAGTGATGATGGGCATTACTCCTCCTTCTCTGCCTGGGCCTGCTCTTCCGGCTTACCTTTCAGGTATGAGGGAAGTTCCATTCCGGCCATCTTGAAGAGGTCCTGGAGCGGAGGTACTGACTGCATCATACCGGAAATGAAGTTGGAAGTGGCGGTTTTCCCGTTTGCGTTTGAGCCGGTGTCCCATACGGTCACTTTGTCAATGTTGATGCCCTTGACGGCTTCTACCTGGGTCTTGACAAGGTCAGGGAGTTTATCGGCAATCATCATGAGGACAGCCTTCTGGGCGTCACCTTCGGCTGCGCCGACCAGGTTGCGGAAACCTTCGGCCTGCTTATTGAGGACTTCCTGGATACCGCGAGCCTGGGCGTCCATCCTTGCAAAGATGGCATCGGCCTCACCCTTTGCCTTGCGGCGGATCTGCTCTGCTTCGGCCTCGGCCTCGATAATCTTTTTCTGCTTGTCAATCTCTGCGGCAACGACGATGTTTGCCTTCTGGGTAGCCTCTTCACGTTCTGCACGCGCAAGTTCGGCGTCACGCTCACTCTGGTATGCTTCTTCCAAAGCCTTAGCAGCTTGGACCTTTTCTGCGGCTACTGCAAGGCGGTCGGCCTCTGCGGTCTTCTGACGCCTCAGGGCATCGGAGTTAGCAATCTCAATGCGGGCGTTGTTCTCACCCTTCACTGCATCTGCGTCTGCGGCGGCAACGTTCACACGGGTGTCTTTATCGGCATTTGCCTTACCGGTTTCACCGTAACGGTTCTGCTCTGCGACGCTCTTCTTTGCGTCGTTGATGGCCTTTGCGGCGGCTTCCTTACCAAGGGCCTCGATGTAGCCGGACTCGTCACGGATATCGGTAACGTTCACATTGATGAGTTTGAGGCCGATCTTACGGAGTTCAGCCTCCACGTTTGCGGAAACGCTGGCAAGGACTTTGTCGCGGTCGGCGTTGATTTCCTCGATGTCCATAGTTGCGATCACAAGACGGAGCTGACCGAAGAGGATATCCGTAGCGATGCTCTGGATGCTGTCAGTGGAGAGGCCAAGGAGACGCTCGGCGGCATTTGTCATAACCTCCTGCTCCGTGGAGATACCCACGGTGAAACGGCAGGGAACATCTACGCGGATGTTCTGCTTGGAGAGGGCGTTTGTGAGGTTGCATTCGATGGAGATGGGCTTTAGGTCCAGATATGCGTAATCCTGGAACACGGGCCAGATGAATGCTGCTCCACCATGTACGCAACGGGCCGATGAAGAGCGCCCGGTTTTACCGTAAATTACCAGAATCTTGTCTGAGGGGCAGCGCCTGTAGCGCCTGAGGATAGCGGCCAGCGTCACGAAGAGCACGGCCACAAGGATGAGGATAAGGGTAAGTGTAGGCATGATTTATACGGTATAAGTGTTAATGTCTTCTACTAAAAGGGTATTGGAATCAATTACATCCACAACGCGGATTGGTGTGCCGGTCTTGAGGGCCGATTCTCCCTCATACACGGCGTCGTACTCACGCACGGCGCCGGAGATTGCGATCTGGACCTTTCCCTTTCCCGCGCGTGCGCCCGGAATGGTAAGGTAAACGGTGCCTTCAGAGCCTGCGGCGGCCTTTTCAAGATTGATGTTTCCGCTCTGCTGCATGCTTGCGAGCCATTTGAAAAGGTACATCACACCGGCCACAAGGGCAACGCCGATAAGCACCGATACCAGGATAAGCACCGGCCAGGAAGGGATGGACGGCTGCAGGAGGATTGCGCTCCAGCCAAAGCCCAGGATAAAGTTCACGAAGTTGCGGAAGCTGTAAAGGCTTGCGCCGTCCATTGACATATCGGCATCACCGTCAATGTCAAAGTCTGCGCTGGCGTCTGCATCTGCGCCAACAAAAGTGAGGATACTCTGAATGATGAAAATCAGGGTTGCTGCAAGTGTTGCCACCCAGAGGATTTTCATAACCGGGGCAAGCCCGGCCCACCATAATGAAATCATTTTGCAAAAGTTTTTGGTTTCTTTTGCAAATATAATAATTATTTATTGAATTGCAATAAAAAATTATAAAATTTCTCTAAAAACCAAAAATCTCCGTCAGGGGCACTATCTGGACGGGGCCGAGGGTCTTAAGATAGGCCATATCTATGTCTTTGGTGTCACAGAGGATAGAGTAATTGTAGGTGCGGCCGGCAATCCATTTTGCGTGGGTGGCTTTAAGGTCTTCCATTGTGAGAGCGCCCACCTTTTCAAAGATGAGTTTCTCACGGGGCTCCGTGAGGCCAAGTTCCCGGGCCTGGAGGTAGCTGTAGAGCACCTGCTCCCCTATCACGCGCTGGGTACGGAGTTTTCCAAGGATGGCGGCCTTGGCAATTTCCAGGTTCTCGGGGGCTTCAGGCAGGGTTTCTATGATTTCCTCAAAGCCTTCAACGGCCTTACGGAGTTTGTCGTTCTGGGAGGCGATATGGGCGCGGAAGGAGTATGTATCGGCCTTGAATGTGGGCTCTGAGAGCCATGCGCCGGCGCCGTAAGCAAGGGCACGGGACTCCCTCATTTCCTGGAACACGATTGCGTTCATTCCGCCACCGTAGTACTCATTGAAGAGTTCAATATAAGGCGCCTCATCCAGGGAGAACCCTTCTCCGCGGTCCGAGTACTGCACGTAGTTGAACTGGCGGGAATCATAATGGGTTACGTACACCTTTGAGGAAGGGGTGAGGCGCTTAGCGGGATGAGTCTTCTCAAGCGGCTCAAGATCCTCCGTTGGATGATACTTTGAGAGCATCTCCTTCACCTCCTCAAGCGAAGCCGGGCCATAATATAATATGGTATGCTGCTTTTCAAGGAGGTCCTCAAGGGATTCAAGGACGTCTTCGGACTCAAGGGCCGATACAGCGGCGTTACTGAGAGTTCCGGCCTTGACATACTCAGGACCGTACATCACATAGTCCTGAAGGGCACTGCTGCAGGCCCTCTGGTTCTTCTTGGTGTCTTCCCTGGAGCGGAGGATATCGGCCTTCATCTCGGAGAGGATGGCGTCGTCCGGTTCCACGTTCCTTAACTGGTATTCTACGGCTTCAAGGGCGGCGGGAAGGTTCTCCGAGAGGCCCGTGAGAGAGATTGCGGTTGTATTTCCTCCAACCCTCGGAGCAGCGCTGCAGGCAAGACTGTAAAGCTTCATCGCAAAGTCCTCGGCGCTGTATTTGTCGGAGCCCAGATATGAGAAATAATCGGCCGCAACGTCAAGCACCGGGTCATTGTCCTTTCCGCGGTCATAGCGGAAAGACAGTGATGCTATGTCGTTACGGACGTTCTTCTTGTACAGGAGCCTGAGACCGTTAAAATCGGCCACTATCATATCTTTCTCATAATCCACGAAGACGGGCTCGATGGGAGTGGGTTCTGATGCGGCAATTTCTGCAAGGAAGGCGCTCTGCTTGTCCCTGTTGGTGTAGATGGGGGTGATCTTGGGAGCGTCTATCTTCTTTATGCTCTTATCCTCTCCAAGGTGTTTGAAAACAACGGCAAAGCCATTCGCAGGCAGATATTTATTGGCCCAGGCCACAACATCCTCCTTTGTCACCTTACTCATCCTGTCAAGTTTTCCGGCCTCCCATTTCCAGGAAGTGCCGTTAATGAAGGAGTTCATAAAGAGCGTTGTGCGGTAGCGGTTGGAGGTAAGGCCCTGCATGGCCGATAATTTATAATTTGCCTTCACGGCCTCAAGGAGCTCTTCTGAGAATTCTCCCTTACGGAGTTTATCCACTTCTCCAAGGAAGAGGTCAAGAACTTCCTG
>CACXNH010000096.1 GCA_902768955.1 uncultured Bacteroidia bacterium
CCCAGTTTCACGGCGCCGGCGGGGCAGTATTCCACGCAGCGGCCGCAGGCGACGCAGTTCTTGGGATCTACCTCGGCCACATAGGCGCTGCGGCTCATATTGGGCGTATTGAACAGTTGTGACGTACGGAGGGCATTGCAGATCTTGACGTTGCAGTTGCAGATAGCGAAGATCTTTCCCTCACCGTCAATGTTTGTCACCTGATGCACAAACCCGTGGTCCTCCGCTTTCTTGAGGATGGCCATTGCCTCATCATAAGTGATGTCATGACCGCGGCCGGTTTCACGGAGATAATCTGCCATATCACCAACGCCGATACACCAGTCACGGTAATCGTCCGCGCAGCCTTCGTCCAGTTTCTTACGGCCATAACGGCAGGAGCAGATACCCACGCCAAGGTGGCCCTCATATCTTTTAAGCCAGTATGAGATGTGCTCAATATCAAGGGTCTCATTCTCCAAGGATATTGCCTTTTCTACTGGGATGACATGCATGCCGATACCGCTGCCGCCCATGGGGACAAAGGGAGTCACCTTCTCCAGAGGGAGGAAAGTCATACGCTCGAAGAACATGGCAAGTTCAGGGTGCTTGTCCATGAGCGTTACGCTCATATTGGTGTACTCTGCGCTGCCCGGGACAAACATCGGGACCCAGTACACGCGGTCTTCACGGTTGTACGTGGTACCGGGGACGGGGCCGTCCTTGGTGTACTTGTCTCCGTAGTCGTACTCCAGCATCCCGAATACGGCAAGCTGGTCCAGGAGTTCGTCCAGGGATTTGTGGTCAGGGGTGAAATGCTTCCGGGCGTTAAGCTCATGCAGCTCTGCATACCCCCAGTGCTTCCTTACCTTGAATGTGCTGCCGGGAAGCATTGCAAGGAGAAGGTCCAGGGAGGCCTCCCTGGTTGCAGCATCCATCTCATCCTCAAAGATGCAGGCAAGGCCCCAGTACTCCGGGGCTTCGGTTGTCATCTTGATTTTGCCGGGAATACGATCCGTGACATGACGCACGAACTTTATGAGCTTGGGATTGGGATTTTTGTCTCCAAAGTGCTTGGGGACAAACTTTTTTGACATCTCAGGCATATAGCGTATGTTTTAGTGTTTTTTCCAGTTTTTCACAGCATCAAGGAGCCAGGAGGCAAATTCATCCACGCCCTCCCCTGTTTTGGCCGATATGGGAATCACGCGGGCATTCGGATTACGCATGCGCACGTATTCCCTGCACTTTTCCATATCAAAGTCAAAATATGGCAGCACGTCTATCTTATTCACGACAACAACGTCGCAGATGGAGAACATGAGGGGATACTTGAGGGGTTTGTCGTGGCCTTCCGGGACGGAGAGGATCATGGCATTGCAGGAACTTCCGGTGTCGAACTCTGCAGGGCACACAAGGTTTCCCACATTCTCCAGAATCACAAGGTCCACCTCTTCCATGGGCATGTTGTCAAGGCCCTGGCGCGTCATCTCCGCGTCCAGGTGGCACATGCCGCCGGTATGGAGTTGAATTGATGGAATACCTGTTGCCTCCTTGATCTTGACGGCATCAACGTCACTGTCAATATCCGCCTCCATTACCGCCACGCGGACCTTGTCCTTGATACGGTTAATGACCTGAATCAGGGTTGTTGTTTTGCCACTGCCGGGCGAGGACATCAGGTTAAGTAAAAAAACGCCTTTGAGTTTCAACTCCTTGCGCAACTCATCTGCATCAAGGTTGTTGTCCTCAAAGACGCTTTTTTTTATTTCGATAATCTTTACCGAATTCATGGTTATGCGGTTAGCTTCTAAAAATCAAGTAAATATACGCAATAATGCGCTATTTACCAAATTCCAGAAGCTCTTTCGCAATATCCAGGGCAGCCGACGCCTCCTTCACTCCGGAAGCCTTTGCCGATGTGAAGAACATCACTGCGCCTTCCCAGTCTTCCTGGAGAGCGCACAGGACACCCTTGGTGTAGCGTGCCACGGGGCTGTCCCCTGCCCTGCTCAGATAGGATTCGGCGGCTGTAAGGTTGCCAAGGCTCATTGCGGCGTTGGCAGCATTGATATTCACAACGGAATCGTCCGGATATACCCTGGCGGCAATCTTGAACACCTCGTCAAATTCATAGGTGCCAATCTCATAGCCCTGGGCTGCCAGGAAGAATTCATTGATGCTCAGATTAGCGGGTGCACTGCGGAGGATACGGCGGGCATCATCGGCGGTAGTGTAACTCTTTACGGTGTATTTCACCTTATAGTCCGTACGCCTCAGGAGCGGGAAGATGTCCTTGACCATGGAAGCCCACTGCTTGGAATAAGATGACTTGATCTTCGCCTCTTTCTTGTCAGGGGCAATGTCGGAGTCAATTACCGCAAGGATTTTGTCCTTGGCCTGCATTTCCGACGCCTCTACTGCAGCGCGCAGTCCTTCCCAGTTCTCAGGCACGGCTTCGGCCTTGAACACCTTGTCATCCAGGAGGGTATCAAGTTTGCTCACATAGTCCTTGATGGCCTGTGTACGGGCCTTGGAGAGTTTCTCGTTGGTTGCATATCCGCCGTCCGGGGAAGAATAACCTTTCAGGATAACGTCCGTGATGGTAACGTCTGCATCGGCCCTTACGGAGTCAATGGTGGCGCGGATCTTCTCAAGTTCCGCAGCGTTGTCCTTGTAGGAAGGATCCACGGCGGTCTTTCCGGAAGCGAACACCACGTACGCCTCGCCGGATATGTCACGCTGCTTGACGGTGGTCTCTGCAGGCGGCAGTACATAGATGAACTGTGGCCGATAAACAGGCTTTACGGGTTCTTGATGGGCAACAGGCATCTTCACGCTCAGGACGGGAACGCCCTTTACTGTTTCACCTTCCTTGCCGCAGCAGCCTCCAACCTCCGCATCGATACGGATATAGGCCTGTTCCATCCACTCCTGATAAGGGGTTGACGCAACATAGTGGAAGGGCCTCGGGGCCTCTTTCCAGTACCAGGTATTCTGGCCTTCGGCAAAGGGCTCACGGGTCCTGTTTTCACGGGCATAATGATAGAACCAGCGCCTTCCAAGGAGGCTGGCTATGGGTAGTGTAACGTAATTATCCTCAGAGTAAATGACCAGTGAATAATTACGCTGCTCGGTGGGTGATGCGTAGATGCTGGAGAAATCCAGGTCCATCTGGCCCAGGAGGTCTTCTCCGTCCAGTACGAATTCCACATTGGTCACCGCAACATCATTGGAGTACTCCTGTCCATTGGCTACGGCGAAGCCCAGCAGTGCCAGGCAGATAGTAATAATAGTCTTTTTCATAGCCTAGAACAGATAAGAGAATGTTACGGCAAGCCTTGTGGGGCCTATATAGTCAAACTGGGAACCTTTGAGCACAAGTGCTCCTTCGGAGTACTCGTCGCCGGTGGCATACATGTAGCCAACTCCAAGCTCAAGTTCCAGATTCCAGTGCCTTGAAAGGATGAAGTCATAGCCGAAGCCTACTCCTCCGCCTGCAAACCATGCTTTCTGGAGATAGAATGTCTTGAGGTTGGGGAATTTCTCATAGTACTGGCTGAAGTCCCAGAAACCACCTAACTTGGGAGTGTAACCTCCAAGGAGGTGTCCCTGGATGAACCATCCGGAGAAACGTTCACAGAACCAGTATCTGATTTCCGGCTGGACGATGGCATGCCTCAGGCTGAGTTCATTGGTAAATGACTTCCATTTGTTGAGGCTTCCGCCAACCTCCGCACTCCAATGACGCGCAAAGCCCCATTCTACGGCCAGGTTCACGGATCCGGTGGCATCATGAAGGACATTGGTCTTGAGAGCCCAGCGGTTCTGGGCTCCCAAAGATCCAATTCCAACGAAAGCCGCGATGATAAGTGTAATGATTCGTGCTTTCATACTTTATTAATTAATAAATGGGATTTGACCGTCATCGGCCCAGTCTGTCACTTCAAGCTTGAATGTGCCTGAAAGGCCGATTGTCGCCTTGTAAGCTATGCCGGACTCGAGCGTCATGGTTGAGGGCAACGTGGTATCTATCACGGTACCCCCTTTCAGGGTAACCTTCAGGGGGAAGACACCCTTCTGGGGCACCAGGATGGCTACATGGCCTGTTCCTCCGTTGGCTTCAACCGCAGGCCCCATGGTAACGGCGCCTTTTAGCTGAGTATCCTCGATGTTGCCGTCAACCATATTCAGCTTTATACCTGTCACTATCTCACCGGTTACAACGGACTGCACTTCAACATCCTGGGATTCCATAACCACCACAAGCTTAGACAGCGCGTGCTGGAATTTTAACTCCACAGGAGTGCCTGGACGTGCATCCGAAACGGCGTAGCTAAGGTCTGAGGCCGAATATGCGGCGTAGGAGCTTTGATCGGCCTTGACATTGAACTGGATGTCCATCCCGTCAAGATTCTCCACATACGGCAGATACGCTGCGAACCGGGACACCTGTTGCTGGTTGAATGCCCATTTAACGGGGGTTGCAGTAGCAACTTTCCCTCCGTTGACAATCCCCTTCACGTTGAAGGCGTCAATGGGATCGAGGGCGAAGACACCAATCTCATCACCATCCTCAAGGGCGGAGTCCGTGGCTTTGGAAATATACCCTGAGGCCGATGCGATAAACTCAACATCTTCCCTCAAGGAATATTTCACGTCCTCCGGATTCTCCTTACCCCTTCGACAGGAGGAGCATACACCCAAGGCGAGAATACCCAATGTGAATATTACAATGTATTTTCTCATAGGGTGAATGAACAGCTACTGGACAGCAACGATTTTAAGCCTTCCGGCATTATCTCCAGCAATTGTAAGGGTAGCCTTGTAGTTGCCTACTGCGGGGAGGAAGATATTTCCGTTGGCGCCGAGGGCAAGGGTTACATATTCAGCAGTGAGGTCATAATTGAGATCATTGCCATCTGCAGGGCCGTAATAGTTATTATCCCAGGCGGCGCCGTAAACCTTGAACTTGAAGTTTGCTTCCAGGCTGTCATAATTGAACTGGGCTTCCACGGAGTTTTCATCATTTGCCACTGGAGTCATGGCAATGCCGTTTGTCCAGTCATTCTGGAGGCCTACGATAGCCCATACTGTGGCTGGAACATCGGAGGGATCGAAGGTTGCGGGATTGTCAATAACCTGAACGCCGGCATCGGGAAGGAGCCATACATAGAGGGTGAGATCGGCGTCAATGGCGGCGTGGCTGCAATCGGCAGTCTGCTTTCCATTGTTGTCGTCAAACATATAGCCGATGCCTACACCCTTGGGGACATTCAGTTCAAATGACTTGAAGGTATTGCCGGAGACAACTACATCTGCAGCGTTAGGTGTTATTCCAGGCCAGGTGGTAACATCTCCGTTATCGGTCCAGGAGTGGATGTAAAGGGCTTCCCAGTCTGTGGAATTGTACACGTTCACGGTGAACTTTACGGTTTCGGGATCAGCGCCGGGATCGGTGTCCACGCTGCTTACCACAAACCAGTAGTTTTCGGGGTCGAAGTAGAGGTGGTACTCGCCTACGGGTGCTGCAAGCCTGATGTTCTGTGCCTCGTCACCGTCTGCAAGATAGTTGGTGTCATTGCCGAAGTCTCCAAGCGCATAGCTTTCCCAACCGGGTTTCATACCTACCCAGAGGTCACCTTTGCGGAGCTTGAACTCGCCGTCTTCAGCCCAGGTGATATCGGCCTCGTAATCACCGTACTCGTTCTTGGTCATGGTTACCACTGCGGGATCCTCCCAGGTTTTGCCGTTGATCTTACCGGTAACTACCCAGGGATCCTCTGTCACAACGGTAGGATCGCCGAACTCAAGGGCATCGGCATCAACCTCCCAGTCGGAGACGGTGAAGGAGAATTCAACCACGCCGGCCTCCTGCTGAGGGTTCACCACAAGGGCTGCGGAAGCCTTCTTGCCTGCCTTGAACGTGAAGGCCGATGCAAGTTCATAGGTGTACTTATTGCCGTTTGAGAGGTATACGTTCACCTTGGGGCTTGCGCTCTGGGGAAGGAGGATAAGCTGGTAGGCGGTGCCGTTTGCATTGGCGGTGATGGTGCCTTCTGCGCCAAGTTCAGAGACGGCGCCGGTGGAGAGGTTCACCTTGGCGCTCATTTTCACACCCTCGAATTCCACGCGGGAGACAGTGGTCTCAGGGACGGAATTGGTGAGATTGATCACAACCTTGGAAAGGGCGTGGGAGAAAGCGAGTTCAACGGCGTTCTCGGTAGGGGCCGATGACTTCTTTGCCAGCATAAGGTCGCTCTTGGTGTAGTTTGCGGCAGAACTCTGGTTGGTCTGGACCTCAAATACATAATCCGTGAGAGTAGCGGCCTCTGCATAAGGATAGTAAGCCACAAAGTCCACTACGCTGTTGTTGTCCTCAACCCACTTGATGGGGGTTACGGGAATAAGGCTTGTGCCGGTTACGACGGCCTTTACATTGTTCTTGCTGATGGGAGCGCCGGCAAAGATACCAATCTCATCATTGTTCTCAAATGCGGTATCCGTGGCCTTCACGGTGTATGTCTGGATATTGGTTGTGAACCTCACCTCGCCCTGCTGTACGGGACGTACGGATTCCTGCTTGGAGCAGGCTGCAAGAGCCAGTGCCGCAGCAAGG
>CACXNH010000097.1 GCA_902768955.1 uncultured Bacteroidia bacterium
TCGAAGAGAATGTCTATGGTAGAGCGCAGATCCCTTGATACACCGCTGGGGTTGGTTACGAGTCCTACACGCTTACCCTTGAGCAAGCTGAAGCCGTCCTGCTCCAGGACTTCCACGCCGGGAATAACCTGGGCGTAAAGGTTCATGGTTATGAGCGCAAGGATAATGGCCGATACTGTCTTTCTCATATCAGTTCAAAAATTCGGTTTAGGGGCTGGGGGGCACCTGACGACTCCAGGATAATGGAGAACGGGCCCAAGCCTGTTGGTACTTCCCCATCCTGTAAAATCCTCAGTGTCTGGCGGGCAACGGCGGGAGCGGGGTCAATGACCTGGACCCCGGGGCCGCTCAGACGCTCTATTACGGGCTTCAGGAATGGATAGTGCGTGCAGCCAAGGACGATTCTGTCTGCTCCGGCATCAAGGAGGGGCTGGAGTGAAGCCTTTACGGTTTCTTCGGCCTCGGGGCCGTCCAGGATTCCGCGCTCCACAAGTTCCACAAAACCCTGGCCAACATGCTCCACTATCCTTACGTCGGTTTCATACAGCCCCCTGGTATTGAGGTACTTGGAGCCTTTGAGGGTGCCGGCCGTGGCGAGGACGCCTATGACGCCTGTTTCAGTGCCAAGGGCTGCTGGTTTCACTGCGGGTTCCATTCCCACAAACGGGACATCGGGGTACTCCCTGCGGAGGGTGGCAATTGCAGCAGCAGTTGCCGTGTTGCATGCTACCACTATCACATGGGCATCCCAGTCCAGGAAACGCTCAGTGATGAATCTGGCCCTTCGCTGGATGTATAGAGGGGATTTCTCCCCGTAGGGGCAATGGGCATTATCGGCATAATACCTGTACTGCTCCAATGGTAGCAGTTTCACAAGCTCCCTGTACACAGAGAGCCCGCCGCTTCCGGAGTCAAATATGCCTATCCTTGCCATAACTTCTATTGAGTCTGTCCCCAGGTTTCATCAATTGCGGCACGAGCCCTGGAATCTGCTTTGTCTGTTATGCCGTAATAAGGGCGGCAGTGCTCCGTAGCGCACACGTCAAAGCGGGCGTGCACCGGAAGGTCAAGGGCCTGATTGTCCTTTGGCTTGTGCTCCAACCAGGTTACAAGGGATGACGTATTGTCAAGCTCCGGGCCGCCTATAACGGCCTTTTGGACATGCCTGTGACCTACCTGGGCCATAAGCCAGCGCCGGGCGCCGATGGCCGCCGACTTCAGATCTTGTGCCCCTGAAGTGGAGACCACGCTCATGAGATAGTCTTCTGCACCGATTATATTCACAGCACACACCTTGCCGCCGTCTACAATAAATTTGAGGGTACCGGCAAAACGATATTCTCCGTGCTCACGATAAATAATGAAAGACGGTTCCGCAAAAAGTGTTGAGATTGTGACGGCCTCAAAGACAAGTTCGTCGTATAGCATTCCGCCGTAATCTATCTTGCCTTCCCTGTAGCTTACTGTCTGGGGACCAGCTCCGTCCGAAATAATCTCAAAGCAGATTTCCTTCTCACTGACTATTCCCACCTCAATCCTTGGCTGAGTCCTAACAAGGCGCCAAAGGAGCCGGTTTTCGTCTTCCCCGGAGAGAGCTACGTCATTGTAAATACCCTCCAGGACATGGGCATTGAGCCTGTCAAAATCCTCAGGTTCCGGGACCACTACAAAACCGGCCATTTCCGCCGCGCCAGGAGATATTGAGAAGTGCTTCTCACCCTTGGCATAGTAGCAGCCTGGCCTGGAAGCGCTGCGGAGTGTAACCACGGCGCGGTATTCTCCCTCGCTGCAATATGTAAGGGCATTGAAGCGGGGCTCCGTGTCCTCTGCGAGCAGGTTCAGGCAGTCAAGAAGCCTGTAGAACATCTTGGCCATGGACTTGGGCGTGAGGGCCCTTAGCATGAAGATGCCGCGGTGGAATTTCTTATAATGGTATAACTGCGCATCACGGACAGAGGCTACAAATTCCAGATCATCCGTAGGCTGGCCTGCCGATACTGTTCTCAGAAGGCGTTCTGCCGCCCTTTCCAGGGGCATATAGCCCTTGGGGCAGGCCTGGAAATGCGCGTGACCCGGGACTGTCGTCCCGCTCTTTGGGCTGTTGTAGAACACCAGGTATCCGTCCAGGGAGGCGGCAAGGTCCAGCATATCCGGAAAACGGTGCCAGATGGTCTGAGGCACGTGGACGTCACGTGTAATGACAAGATGGTTGGGGAAAATAGGGGCGCGGTTTACAAGGATATTGTATTTGCGCCCTTTACGGCCTTCGAAGGGGAGCGTGTGCTGGTGCTCCATGTAATTTTCTTCGCAGAGTGGACAGCCATGGTCAAAGATGGGGAGACGCCCGGGGTTTGACTGGAGGGTTACCAGAATGCCGCCGTACGGGATAGTCCTTGTGCGTGTGCTCTTGAGCGCGCGGTACTTAGCCGCCACCGCGGGCCAGACGGAGAGCTGGTCATGCACAAATTTATCAATGTCTGTAGCCATCAGATGTAAAGATACAAAAAAACTAAAGCATTGCCAGAAGTTTTTCCCCGTATTTGGCAAATTCTTGTTCATAGTCAGGCGTGAGCCTGTCCTTTCCAACATATCCGGCTATCTCCCGGACAGTGTACCATCGGCCTTTGGAAACCTCCAGGCCGTTTGGATTCAGATCCGGATGTCCCACATGGGCAAACACAAATACAAGTTCCTTCTCTGACTCGCTCTCCCATACGTATGTGCCAAGTTGTACCGGGTTGAAGGCAGTGAGGCCAAGTTCTTCGTCGGCCTCCCTGTAAAGCGCCTCCTGAGCAGTTTCTCCAAAACTGATGTGGCCGCCAACCGCCACGTCCCAGTAACCCGGATAGAGGTCCTTTACTATGGAGCGCTTCTGGAGGTAGATATTGCCGTCACGGTCTATCAGGTGAAGGTGCACCACAGGATGGAGTGGCTTTGCACCGCTGTGGCACCAGTCCCGGGGGGCTTTCCCGTACACAAGGCCGTTTGGCTCCACAATGGGGAGCATTTCACCTTTTGGCCGGGGAAACGGACCCGGATGGTCTACCGAAGGACGCGGGTAAAGGATAACCGGGCCGGCTGGATAAGCTAAGTCTGTCATCCTACGGCAATTAATACCAGAAGTTGTGCCACAAGCACCCTCATGAACATGGAGAGAGGATACACTGTAGCGTAATTGACTGAGGCATAGTCGCTTCCATACATACCCTGGGAGAAGGCCAGGACGGGAGGATTGGTGCAGGAGCCGCTGATGAGGCCGCAGATCTGGTAGAAGTTGAGCTTGCCCCAGACGCGGGCCACAAAAAATGTGATGCACAGCGGGATTATGGTTATCGCGGCACCGTAAAGAATCCACCAGTAACCGCCGCCAACGATTGAAGACCAGAAGTTTGCACCGGCACCGATTCCCACGGATGCAAGGAACAGGGATATTCCGATTTCCCTTATCATGAGGTTGGCGCTGGTGGTGGTGTAGGTGGTGATTTTATATTTGGGGCCGAAGTGACCCAGAAGGATAGCGATAATGAGTGGACCTCCCGCAAGGCCAAGTTTTATGGCCTGGGGGATGCCGGGGAAGCGGATTGGAATGGAGCCGAAGATGATACCCACCACGATTCCAAGGAAGATGGGCACCAGATTGGGCTTGTTGAGGGCTGCGGCGGAGTTACCCACCATTCCGGCCACCTGGTCAATGCTGGCCTGGGGGCCTACGCAGAGGAGGCCGTCTCCCATCTGGAGATAGAGGGTGGGACGGGCCACAAGTTCAACGCCCGAGCGGATTACGCGGGTAACGCTCACGCCATAGGCGCTGCGGAGCCTGAGGTCCTTGAGGGTTTTGCCGGTGAGTTTGGAATTGGTGATGACAATGCGGCGGGTAACCATCACGTGGTCCTTCTCACGCCACTCCTGGACGTGCATGGGGACTTCCTCACCAAAGAGGATGCGGAGGCGGTCAACCTCTGCGTTGGTGGTCACTATGAGCACTTTGTCGCCCTCGTTGAGGACTGTGTTCTCATCCGGAAGGAGGATTTCCTCCCCCTGCATGACGCGTGACACCACAAAGTCTCCGCCGAACTCCTTGAGAACGTCAAAGAGTTTACGGCCGAAGATGGCGGGATTCTCAACGGCAACGTGCATACGGCGGGCGTGTTCTCCGGAATCCTCAGCCTCCTTAAGCACCTCCAGTTCCTTGTTATGGTCAATCTTGAATACTGCCTTGAACACAAGGATGACGGCTATGACGCCAAGGACGCCGATAGGATATGCCACAGCATAGGCCGATGCAAGTTTCTCCGATGCCACGCTGGCCGCCATGGCGGTGGTGCCTCCGGCGGTGGAAACGTCAATGAAAGTCTGCTGCGCGGCACCCAGGCCGGGGGTATTTGTGACGGCGCCGGACATTACGCCAACCATGGTGGTGAGCTGCTCACCGGTAAAGGCCGATATCGCCCATGTGATGGCCACGGCAAGGAGAATGTTCATAACCGCAAGGAGGTTCATCTTGACTCCCCCGCTACGGAAAGAGTGGAAGAAGCCTGGACCTACCTGAAGACCAATCGAGAACACGAAGAGGATAAGGCCGAATTCCTTCACAAAGTGGAGGACGTTAAGGTCTGCCTTAAACCCCAGATGCCCCATCAGGATACCTGCAAAGAGGATCCAGGTGGTGCCAAGAGAGATGCCTTTCACTTTGAATCGGCCAAGATAGAGGCCGATTCCTATCACAAATGCCAGCAGGAGGATTGTATGGGCAATCCCCTGCCCGAAGAAAAGATCTTGCATCAGAAGCACGTTTTTACGAGGAAACAGGTTTTCTCACCTACTTTCCCCTCCACGAACCACGTACTGCCGTCCCTAAGGGCAGTGAGCTGTACGTTGTCTGAGGGGAGCGTTTCCTTTATGAAGTTTATGTATAAGTCTTTAACGGGGCTGTCTGTAACCTCTTTGGGAAGGCAGTCCATGGCCCATACCACATAACGTGAGTTATTGGTATGGCCGTTGATATCAAGGTCTGAGTATGACACTGTGTGCTCCCCTGTCATTCCGGAATTGTTTTCCGCCATTCCCGACTCCACTACCGTCATTCCCGACTCAGATCGGGAATCTCTTTTGGGAAGCACAATCTTCTGCGCGGGCTCAGGGATGGCATCATCTACCTTCATATCCGGGTCCAGAAGGCTCTGGAGGTCCTCAGGGCGGACCATACGGCGGGTTTGCTCGTCAATTACCACCCAAGAAGATGTTGCTTTGACACGGCTGCGGCCGCTGGCATCCCTGAGATCGAAGTCCCTTAGGTAGAAAAGGCCGCTGGCGCCCTTATGCCAGGTATAGAGAGTGACGTTGTCGCGCCACTTGAGCGGATCCTCAAAATGGATATGCATCCTTGTGAGCACCCAGGCGGTATGATGGACATGGAGGGTATCGTAGCCAAAACCCAATTCACTTGCCGCCCAGTAAGCTATCTCCTGGGCAAAATCCATGAACGCCGAAGGCCTGAGGTTTGCCCTGGCGTCAGTATCATAACAAGGTATGCAGATATCCTGACAGAATTTATACCCTTCCCTTCTAACCGGTGTCATAGTTTGCCAGGATAAAGAATATCTAGTTCTTCGGGAGAATACAGGAACTGGTCCAGCCACTGAGGATTCACACGCCCCACGATCACCAGCGCCAGAACCGCAATCACAATAATGCCCAGGACAACCCACAGGGTAATCTTCAGCCAATTGGACTTCTTGACTTCCTCAACCTCGTCATTGCCGACCTGAAGGGCAATCACTTCCGGCTCGGGTGATTCCCCGGCTTCGCTGGGAATGACAGCCGCGGGTTCGTCATGCCCGACCTGATCGGGCATCTCTTCTGACTCGGGCTCTGCCTCCGGCGCCGGTTCAAAACCCTGAACCATTTCCGGTGCAACATCTACGGGAGGATCGGACTCAAGGATATTGGCAAGGCCTGCGACGGCGGCCTCAGTTTCCTCGGGAGTTTCCTCATGGGTTTTGAGGGATATGGGCTGCAGGCCGAAACCGGCGGGGTAGATGTCAAGGTCTTCATCGGCCACAAAGAAGAAATTGTTCTCCTTGGTAGCCCTCAGGCGCCCAAGACCGGGGAAAATGATGGTTTTGCGAACCTTAAGGACTTCCTTCATCTCCTGGAGGAATTCCACCAGGATACGCGTGGCATCAGCCTCAGATGCTTCAGGATTGGATTTACGATAAATATCCACAAGAAGGGTATCCTCACCCTGTTTGGGAGTAAAAAACAGCCTGCGATACGGCGGAAGAATGGTATATCCGCGATCCGTGAAGCTAGCAGGAACAATCTCCGTCACAAAACTTCCCAGGCCGGGAAGAGTCACGGAATCGTGGTCCATGACCACTTCTTTGACCATTTTTGACAGAAGATCTATATCCATACGGAAACCTTACCTCTTATGAAGTACAAAGATACAAAAAAACTATCTAAGAACATTAGTGTCCACTAAAAAATCATAAAAGTTCTTTGAAAATATTGAGAGTTAGGTAATTACAAAGGTTTTTGGAGTCAACCGATTTGAATTTATCTTTG